>CAZRIQ010000078.1:0-8479 GCA_964600175.1 uncultured Melioribacter sp.
AAGGGAAGCCAAAAAGGTATGATCAAGCAGTCCGGCTTCTCCCTTTTTATTTTTTTCCCTACGCTGAGCCAGTTGAAGGGATTTATAGAATCAACGATTTCAAGTGAAGTTATATTATTAATATTTCCGTTCAATTCATATTGTGTCTTGCCGGGAAAAAGAAAAGCGGGATATAATCTTTTAAAATTATAAATAACCGTTTCGTGATTTTTTTTTAATTCGGGGTAAAGCAAGTCCGTGAAATTGGCTATTCCTCCCCGGTAAGGATATGAAGGTGAAAGAATGGTTATTTTCATATTAGTTCAAAAGATTATCCGCGAATGTTCGCGAATTAGCCGCAAATATACGCGAAAATCAGCGAATCACTTGCGGAAATTCACGGAGTTCTTTGTGTTAGCATAACGCTTATGCTGTAATTTTCCCCCGCCGAAGTTAATCAGTAATCCCAAAGGTTTTTTAGTCCCTTTGAGATAGTTTAACAATTGTGCTTCATTACATGGAGAAAATGTTTCCATTGCCTTTATTTCTAAAATGATTTCATCATAACAAAGAAAATCTGGATAATATTTCTTCTTTAATTCAATTCCTTTGTAAAAGATATTCATTTCTGCTTGTTCGATAAAGGGTATATTTTGTTTGGTGAATTCAATTGAAAGAGCTTCTTGATAAACTGCTTCGAGGAAGCCGGGTTCAAGTTCATTATAAACTTCAAAACAACAACCAATAATTTTATATGCTTCTTCTTTAAATATTAAATCGGTCATTATTTATTAGCGGTTATTCGCGTATAAATTTCGCGCAAATTTGCGGTTATTATTTCTTTTCCTTTATCACGTATTCTTTATCGTCTTGGAAGTTATGCACCATTATTTCGCCTAACAAGCCGACGGCAAAAAATTGAACACCGACAATTATTAATAACATACCTAGAAATAAGAGAGGTCTATTGTAGAGCGGTCTTCCTATAATCCATTCGTAAGTGAGGTAAGCATTGATAGCAATACCGGCAATAAACGATAGTAAACCTAAAAACCCGAAGAGGTGCATCGGTCTCTTGATGTAACGCGTTGTAAATATTACCGTTATTAAATCGACAAAACCTTTGAAAAATCGCGAGATGCCGAATTTTGTTTTACCGTAGCGACGCGGATGATGTTTAACAACAATTTCCGAAACCGAAAAACCTTTCCAATCGGCAAGGACGGGAATATACCTGTGAAGTTCGCCGTAAACATTAATGTTTTGAACGACATGTTTTTTGTACGCCTTTAATCCGCAGTTGAAGTCGTGGATCTTAATACCGGTCATTAAACGGGTTATATAATTAAAAAAACGTGAGGAATATTTCTTGATAAACGGATCGAACCTTTTCTTTTTCCAGCCGGAAACCATATCGAAACCTTCTTCAAGCTTCGAAAGGAAATTCGGAATTTCGCCGGGATCGTCCTGTAGGTCGGCATCCATTGTGATTACTACATCTCCGGTAACATGTTTGAATCCGATTTGAAGAGCTGCAGACTTACCGTAATTTTTTTTGAAACTTATATACTTTACATGTTGATCGTTTTGCACTATGGATTTGATCCGGTCCAAAGATTTGTCGGTACTGCCATCGTCAATGAAAACAATTTCATATTCTGGTGAAATATTTTTGAAGACTTTTCTGATTTCCTGGTATAGAGGGAAAATTGATTCTTCTTCATCTAAAAGGGGAATTAAAATTGAAACACGTTTGAATGGAAAGCCTTGAATTTGTCTCTGCTGGTCTTGAGGATTATTCTGCTGAGGCCGGCGTTTGTGATGATAATATCTTCGTCTTGGCTTTTTTGCCGGTGCGTTTTGATTATTCTGATTTTGCGGCTTATTGTCTTGTTCCAAAAAAAATCCGTTTTATAAAGAAAACTTGACGAAAATTAAAAGAATGCTTATCTAAAATCAATTTAGGTACCGTTATTATTATTTGAAACTTGGAAAACGATTGGTTAGTTTACAATAAAAACAGAAGGAATTATGGGAGCGATTGTCTTTTGGGGATTGGTTAGGATTGCTATACTTATGCCGACCTTGTGGCTTTTGTATGGGGTGGTTGAGTATAAATATTGGTGGACAATTCTTGTTCTCTCTGTTTATGGAATAGTGATTCATCCCGCAGTAATTCAGTATAATCTTTTTATGGAGAAGAACAAGGAGATTATACACAATACGCTTTGTTCTTCGTGCAAATATTTTGATAAGTCGGCGGTTTTATGTTTGAAGCATGATCAGCACCCGACACTTGATAATTTACCATGCGGGGGAATTGACTGGGAAATGAAAGAGAATGATTATGAACAAACCGAATCTTATTTATAATCCGTTTGCTAAGTCTAATTTGTTATCAGGATGAAGACGGTTAAATAGATTCACGAGCGCGTCGACAAATCTCGGTCCCGGTCTATAGTAAAGATTCCTATCGGCTAAAATTAAATTTCTTCTCTTAAACGCCTTTAAATTTTTCCACTCGGGATATGCATCTTTAATTATGTCAATCGTTTCCTTTCCGTCGGAAGGAACGATGATGTAATCCGGGTTTTGTTTCAAAATTTCTTCCCTGCTGAATACGGGATAGTTTAACGGTGAATTTTCCGCTATGTTCCTTAAATTGCAAAGGGAAGTAAATTCATTTAAAAAAGTATTTCCCCCCGCTGCCATTACAGGTCTTATATCTACAAGAAACAAAACCGATTTAACCGGGTATTGCATTGATTTTGTTTTTACTGTGTTAACAATTTCATCCCAGCGGACTGTTATTGAATCCGCTTTTTCGCTCAAGCCGAATATCTTGCCGAAGTCTTGAAACGTTTTTCTTATTCCCGCATAATTTGTCGGATTGGAAACAAATATTTTCAAACCAAGCTGCCTGAACTTGTCGTAAGTTTCTTTTGTATTTCCCACAACCGATATGAAAATCAAATCGGGTTTCAGTGTTACAATTTTTTCATAATCAAATGTGAGCATGTCCCCGACTTTTGTAATGTATTTTGCCGCTTCAGGATAGTCACAGTATTTGGTATCACCCACAAGAAATTCACCGGCACCGATTGCATAAATCATTTCGGTGAGATTGGGAGCGAGCGTAATTATTCTTTTGGGTATCGAACTAAACTCAATCTTGTTGTTTAAATCATCCGTTACGTAGAAACTTTCCTTTTTTTCTATTGGATGTTTGTCCTTACAAGAAGCGAAGAAGAGTATTATTAATAGAGAGAGAATCGATAATTTTTTCATTACGAATTAAGGTTTTTAATTGGATTTGAAAATTAATAAAGTAATTGAAACTTACAATGCGGCATTATCATCCACAAAACATGAATTATTATACCTAAAATAGCCACTATTATAACTTTAGATGAAAATTCATTGTAATAATATTCATTTTATACTTGACAAGATTGTGTAATGTCTTTAGATTTGAGCCAACCTTTTTAGAGAATAGAAACAAGTGAAGAAATATTTTGCTTATATGATCAATCCTGAAATGACTCGACCGCAGCCAAGACGCATTCCACGTAGAAGGTAATCTATACCTTCTTAACCAAACATTTTATTAACAAAAAAAGAAGGTTTATTAATGATATCAGTTGGTATTATTGGCGGAAGCGGTTATTTAGGAAAGAAACTTGTGCAGTTTTGCAGCAATCATCCGTTTGTAGGTGAGTGGGAGATTTACGGAAACACAAGCGCCGGCGAAAGTCTGCTTAATCAACTCCCGGAGTTTGATCAGTTGGTTGCCGACAAAACAATTAAAAGTATTGGTGCCCTCTCACAATTACACGATTTATATTTTCTTGCGCTTCCTCACGGCGAAGCGATTAAGATTGTTCCTTCTTTAGTTTCATCCGGGAAAAAAGTAATAGACCTCAGCGGTGACTTTAGACTTGATTCTGCTAAAGAATATTTGAAATGGTATAACATCGAACATACGGCATCCGGTCTTTTAAAAGAGAAAGTTTACAGCTTAGCCGATATAAATGATTTTTATAATGAAAACACAAGGCTGATAGCAAATCCCGGTTGTTATCCGACAGCAGCACTGCTTTCACTTTTGCCTTTGGTTTCGAAATGGGGAAACGAAATTGTCTCCGCGTCAACGGTTGCATATTCCGGTTCGAGCGGTGCGGGGAAATCCCCCAAAGTAGATTTACTTTTATCCGAAATGGACGGGAATGTGAAAGCTTACAATGTACACAAACATCGACACGAACCTGAAATTCTTCAAGAGTTGAAGCATGATGGATTTAACTCTCATTACACTTTTACAACTCACTTGCTGCCGGTTGCAGTCGGCATATATTCAACAAGCACAGTGCATTTATCATTAAGTCTTAATCAAGAAGAAGTTAACGCGTTATATGAAAATTATTATTCCTCTTCGGCTTTTATCAGGTTGAGGAAAACTCCCCCGCAGCTTAACTGGGTTACCGGAACAAACTTTTGCGATCTCAATGTTTCTGTTCGGGATAATTCGGTAGTCGTCACCTCTGCGATTGATAATTTGATAAAGGGTGGGTCGGGACAGGCAATTCAAAACATGAATAAATTATTCGGTTGGGAAGAAACAACTGGTTTATTGGCAAAAGGGGTGAAACATGTATCAGTTTATTGATGGGGGTTCCGTAACCTCTGCAAAATGTTTTAAAGCTGCCGGCATCTTTTGCGGTCTGAAGAAAAAGAAAAAGGATCTGGCTTTGATTGTATCCGACACTTTATGCAATGCAGCAGGTGTTTATACTCTGAATAAAGTTAAGGCTGCACCATTATTGATATCTAGAGAAATCACCGATCAAGATATTCCGGTAAAAGCAGTTCTTGTAAACTCTGCCAATGCTAACGCATGTACCGGGGAAGAAGGTTACAACGATGCGATACTTACACAGGGATACTGCGCAGATAAATTAAATGTGAGCCCGGAAAATGTTTTAATAAGTTCAACCGGTGTGATCGGTGTAAAACTGCCTGTTGATAAAATTTTAAGCGGCATCGATGAAATAGTTAATGTTGTTTCCGATGAGGGCGGCGAGGATTCTGCCGAAGCAATAATGACGACTGATACGAAGAGGAAGTCCTTTGCAGTAAAAGTAAAACTTTCAAAAGGCGAAGCAACAATAGGCGCCGTATGCAAAGGGAGCGGAATGATTATGCCGAATATGGCTACAATGCTCGCTTTTGTAACGACCGATGCAAAAATAAGTAAGCTGCTTTTACAAAAGATGCTTAAAAATGCAGTTGACATTTCTTTCAACAAAATTTCCGTCGACGGTGAAACGAGCACAAACGATATGGTTATTCTTCTTTCCAACGGTGCAAGTGGGATAGAAATTGAAGAAAACAGCGATGATGAAAAAGCATTTCGAGAAGCGTTAGAGGCAATTTCAATTGTAATGGCTAAATCGATTGTCTCCGACGGCGAAGGAGCAACAAAACTTATAACAATAAATGTAACCGGTGCAGATACAAAAGAAGATGCAGATCTTGTGGGTAAATCACTCGCTAACTCCAATTTACTCAAAACCGCTCTTTACGGAAGAGATGCAAACTGGGGAAGAATAATGTCTTCAGCAGGTATGAGCGGTGCTAATCTCAATCCGTCGAAGGTGACGATCAGTTTCGATGATCATTTGGTTCTGATGCCGGACTACAAAGTAATTATTGACGAGAAAGTTGCTTATGATATTTTATCAAAAAACGAGTTTGCCATCAATGTAAACTTGAACGGGGGCACATTCTCTTCTCGATGGTGGACGTGCGATTTCTCCGAAGAGTATGTAAAAATCAATGCTAATTATAGAACTTAAAGAAAGAGGGAATAATGAAAATTGCAGTGCTCAAAATCAGCGGGAAGGCAATCGATTCTTTTTTCGAGAGTGATGTTTGGAAGAGTCCCCTTAAAAAATTAAGAATGGTTTACGACGGCGTTGTAATCGTTCACGGCGGCGGGAAAAGTATTACCGAGTGGTCGAAAGCTATGGGACACGAAGTGAAATTTGTAGGTGGGCAAAGAGTTACGTCAAAAGAAGTTATGGATGTTGTTGCCGCGGTTCAAACCGGGATATTAAATTCAAAGATTGTGAGCAATCTAAATTCGATGGGAATTAAAGCAGCCGGTCTAACCGGTATCGATAGAGGGAGTTTTGTTGTAAAAGATGTTAACAAAGAGTTGGGTTATGTCGGGATTCCCGAACAGTCCGGTCCGATTGACTGGCTTCATGACATGCTCGACGAGAAAGTAGTTCCGGTATTCTCGAGTATGTGCAGAGATGAAAAAGGAAATCTGATAAATGTAAATGCTGATATTTTTACCGAGATTATTTCAACTTCACTGGCGGCGGAAAGCGTTTTCTTTTTATCGGATGTATGCGGTGTAATAATTAACGGCTCGATTCAAAAATACATTAACGATAAGGAAATACTGGAAGGAATCAACAACGGAGAAATTACTGACGGTATGATTCCGAAACTCAATAGTTGTATAGAATTACTTAATAAAGGAATTAAAAAAATCTGGATAGGTTCAACAAACTTAGAGAGTATATTCGAAAATGTTGCAAGCGGTCAAGAAACAGGAACGTGGATTGTTCAGTCTTCATGATGTGAAAGCTGCGGCTGAAGATCATCTGTTAAAAAATTATTCAAGGGCACCCGTCGATTTTGAAAAGGGCAGGGGAGCTTTCTTGTACGATTCAAACGGAAAAGAATATCTCGATTTCTTATGCGGCATTGCCGTTACAAGTTTTGGTCACAACAATCCTCAGATCAAAGCCGCGGTTGATGAGCAGATAAGCAAATTCTGGCATGTGTCAAATTTATTTGAATCTGCCGGACAAAGACTTTTAGCTGACAAATTATCGATCCGTTCTTCTTTAGAGTATACATTTTTCTGCAATTCCGGTTCAGAAGCGAACGAAGCCGCAATAAAGTTCGCAAGAAAGTGGGGAAACGGAAAGTTTCAAATAATAAGTGCGACCGAGGGATTTCACGGAAGAACATACGGAAGTCTTTCAGCTTCCGGGCAATATAAGTTGTGGGAAGGATTCTTTCCGCTTGCACCGGGATTTCTTTTCGTGCCGTTCGGAGATATTGAAGCAATTGAAAATTCATTAGGCGAACATGTTGTAGCAGTGATGCTTGAACCGATTCAGGGCGAAAGCGGCGTAATTGTTCCTCCAAAAGGTTATTTAAAGCAAGTAAGAGAACTCTGCGACAAGAACGGAATATTACTGATCCTTGATGAAGTGCAAACGGGAGTTGGAAGAACGGGAAAGTTTTTTGCGTACGAACATGAAGGCATTACACCGAATATCGTTACAATGGCGAAAGGGATAGCAAACGGGATTCCTCTCGGTGCAACATTGTGTTCTAAAGAAGTAGGTGATGCAATTAAGCCCGGAGATCACGGTTCAACTTTCGGAGGGAATCCAATCGCAATTGCTTCAGCAAATAAAGTTTTGGACTTGATTAACGATGAATTGTTGGATCACATTAAAGAAATTGGAAAAGAAATCAAAGAAAAAATTTCATTGTTAAATGACAAAGCCATTAAGGAAGTCCGGGGAAAAGGGCTTATGATCGGTGTTGAACTTAACGATGGATATTCCGCAAAGAAAATTGCATTGGATTTATTGAATAACAATGTGCTTGTCGGAACGTCGGGCGATAAAGTCTTAAGACTGCTTCCGCCGTTTATTATTGATAAAGAAGAAGTTGAAAAATTTATTGAAGTATTTGGAAATGTCTTAATTAACCTAAATAAATAAACGAAACAAACTAAGGATCGTTATGTCGGCTAAATTAAAACGGCAAAGTGTTATTAAGGAAATTCTCGCTTCAAAAGTTGTAAGCACACATGAAAGCCTCATAGAGCTGTTAAAGAAAGAGCAGATTCACGTAACGCAGGCTACATTGAGCCGGGATTTTGCAGAAATGGGAGTGATCAGAACTATAGTTGGCAATTCGGCAAAGTACATTTTAAACCCGGAGGAATCCGGCAAGAAAATATCCAAGCTGATCAGCTTCGAAATAGTAAGTGTTGAACACAATGAGTCTTTAGTGCTTATAAGAACATTAGCCGGAAGAGCACAGGGTGTTGCGCATTACATCGACCGTCTGAATGTTTCCGAAATACTCGGGACGGTCGGCGGCGACGATACGGTGCTCGTAATTCCAAACTCACTTAAGAACTTAGGTAAGGTTGTCGAGCTTATCAAAGAAATGATGGCGGACAGACTGTAAATCAAAAGTAAAGGAGAAATAAATTGGGAAAGACAAAAATTGTTGTAGCATATTCCGGGGGACTCGATACCTCCGTAATGGTTAAGTGGTTATCGGAGAAATTTGATGCGGAGATAATAACTGTAACAGGAAATTTGGGACAGAGAGCCGAGATCGAAAACCTTGAAGAGAAAGCAAAAATAGCCGGAGCGGCTAAATCGGTTGTTATGGA
>CAZRIQ010000079.1:0-6853 GCA_964600175.1 uncultured Melioribacter sp.
TTTAGAAGCTTTTTCAGAAACTTCGTGAGCATCTTTATCTGCTCTTTTTGTTATTAATACAATCGTGAGGATCAGCGAGACTGCAGTTAAAAAAACGTATACCCAAAAGACTGCCGCCAAACCGTTTGGAGGAAATATTTTCTCCGAATCATGTCTTACTAACGGTGAAATAAAACCAGAGAAGAATGCACCGAGATTCATCAGTCCATATATAGCACCGTAGGCTATAGAAGCCGTTTTGGGTGTTGTGTATCTTTTAACTCCCGCATAAGCTGCCGGCTGGTACAATCCATAACCAATAACCATTAAAAAGAGACCAAAGATTAAAACGAAGAACATTGGACTTAAAAAACCGTTTGCAAGAGAGGCCGTATCGGAAAAGGCAACAAAAGTTCTCCCGATTACCATAGATGCAAACGCAAGAATTAATGATGTCCTTACCCCAATTTTATCCGAATAGCCGCCAAGAATAACCATTGCGAGCGTTATTCCACCGGTAACAAAACTATAAACCCATCCGGCTTGGACATCGGATAAGCTAACATTCTCGGAACAGAACTTTCCTAGTATAGTCAGAATTCCAAAGTATACAAGTCCTTCAATTATATAAGGAACATTTATTCCCCACAAAGCCCTGGGAGCTTTTACAAACGCAACAAATGTTTCGCCAAGTTCTTTAAAAGCGTCTCTTACTATTTGGTTAAAACTTTTGGCTTCTTTCACTTCATTTTGAGTTTCCGCAGTCATGAAATAACTCCTCTAAATTATTCCCATAAAGTAATTTTAATTTTTCAATAAATTGTCAAATGATATTTACTTCCGGAATCAGTTCAATCCTGAATTCTGAATGGACTGAACTAACAATATCGTTTGAGAATTTTAAAATCTCCTCAGGTTTAGCATTGCCGTAATTCACTATAATTAAAGCTTGATTTTCATAACAACCAACGTTTCCAACCTTCTTCCCTTTCCATCCGCATTTCTCTATAAGCCACCCAGCCGGAATTTTAAAGTTACCGTTTCCAAGTTCGTAAAATGCCAGTCCGGAATATTTCTTTTGTATTTCCTCAATCTTATCGAATGTCACAATTGGATTTTTGAAAAAACTACCTGCATTTCCTAAAACCTTTGGATCAGGCAGTTTACTTTTTCTAACATAGATAACTTTATCTCTCACCATAGACAAAGTAATCTCTTCCGGGTGAATATTCTCAAGGCTGCTCTTTAACAATGGATATTTAATATTGAAGTGTTTTTGTTTGCCTAATTTCAGCAAGATAGACGTGACTACAAATCTATTCCGCAGTTCGTTCTTAAATATACTGTCCCGGTATCCAAACTTGCATTGATCAAGATAAATCATTTCTTGTTCGGCATTGTCCAAATAGATTCCCCTTGACGATACAAAAACATCTTTAAGCTCAACGCCGTAAGCACCTATATTTTGAATTGGTGCCGCTCCAACATTCCCGGGAATAAGCGACAAATTTTCAACCCCATACAAATTATGATTGACACAATAGTTTACAAAGTCATCCCAGTTTTCGCCGGCACTTGCTTCGATTATTGCTGAGTTCTCATCTTCCTCAACTATTTTTATACCTTTGATTCTATTATTAATTATTAGCCCATCATAATTTTTTGTAAATAAAATGTTACTTCCACCACCCATTATGAATTTGGGAAGTGCCTCATACTTTGAATCGCTAAGTAATTCTATCAGTTCATCTTCAGTATTAATTTCACAATAGAACTTGGCTTTTACATCTACACCAAATGTATTATGATTTTTTAACGAATGATTTTCCTTGATATTCATTATCTCTTACCTGCTCATTCTAAATTAAATGCAGATTCTTGTTTTTTCCAGTTAATTCGCTTTATTGAAGTTCCATCCGACTGATACATGACAGCACCTTCTACATCTGTTCTACTTATTTTAATATTGGAACTTACTAATTTCTTCAATACCTCTTTGCTTGGATGTTTAAACTTATTTTTTATCCCGGCACTTATCAAAGTATATTTGGGGGACACAACACGTAAAAAAATGTCGCTTGTGCTGCTCTTACTTCCGTGGTGACCGACTTTCAACAAATCCGATTTAAGAAACTCCCCATATTTGTTAACATAATATTTCTCAACCTTAACGCTTGCATCACCGGTAAATAAAAACGATGAGCCTCCATATACTAATTTCATAAACCCGCTTTTATCATTGGTGGAAGCTCTATAATAAACAGCGTTTGCCGTATCATTAAAAACATATAGTCTCGTATTCCCTATGCTTAAAATAGATCTATCGTAATAACTAGTAGGTATTTTATCCTTACGGAGAATTGATTCAAGTTCAACATCTTTCTTCAATGAAGTATCAACTGCCGGTTTATATACTTTTTTAATTATACCTCTATCAAACAAAGATAGGAAGCCCGCGTAGTGGTCCGAATCAACATGAGAAATAAATGCATAGTCTATAGTGTCGATATCGAGGTATTTCAAGAGCGGATAAATAGTTCTTTCTCCATTGTCGTAATTTGGAGTTGCATTTCCGGCATCGATTAATGCAACTTCATTATTGGGGAATTTGACTAGAAAGGAATCCCCTTGCCCGACATCAATTCCAACAATGGAGAGTTTATTTTCAGAAAGGATATGAGTATTATCTAACGAAGCATATACAAAATAATTGAAACCTATCAGTAGAAAAAATACTATTCTAGTTTTAATACTAGTTGCCTTCTTCAGCAAAATAATAAGCAGAATTAGCGCAATAAAATAAAGAAGTAGATCGTAGTTTGAGAAATGATTTATGTAGACGTAAGAATGCTTCACCTCGCCAATTCTATTAACAAACCAAAACAAAAAATCTGAGCAGACTTTTGTAACTTCGGAATAAACAGCAGCGAACCAAAACCAAAAGTACGATAAAGTTATTGTAAGTATTCCTAAACCGACTATAATTCCTACTAAAGGAATGACTATAAGATTCGCAAACAAAGCCGCAACGGATAGTTTTCTAAAATAAATTACTGTTATCGGCAACGTACCAATTTGCGCTGCAAGCGAAACAGAAACAAACAATAAAAGCCATCTAAGAGGTTGCGACTTTAATTCCAAACCCGAAACAAGCTTTTGAAAGACCGGGTAGAAATATAGAATAGACAAAACCGCAGTGAATGACAATTGGAAACCGGAATTAAACAATTCATTAGGATTAAACAAAAGAATAATCAATGCTGCAAACGCAAGTGCGTTGTAGCCATTGTAGCTTCTATTTGTAACTAAAGCAATTATAAGAACAAGCGACATAACGACTGCTCTAAATACCGAAGGCGGTAAATTTGTGATAAAGAGAAAAAGAAGCAAACCTAAAGCCGTAAATAAATATCTAAGATAGATATTCAGCCGTGTAAACAAGAATAAGAATATTAAAATGATATATCCAACATGCAGCCCGGAAACAGCTAAAATGTGAACGACCCCGGCATTAACAAAATTTTGTCTGTCGCTGTAATCGATTTGGCTTCGATCTGCTAAAAGCAGTCCCCTTAGTAATCCCCTTGTCTGCGGATCGTACAACGAAGATATTTTCTTATCTATACTTTTTCTCGATTTATGAATAATGGATTTGAAAATATTATTTGATCTGTCAACCAATTCTACATTTGCCGCTTTGTAACTTGAGAAAGTTGCCGATATACCCTTTCTATTCAAGTATTTCCGATAATCAAACTCCCCGGGATTTCTCTGATTCTTCGGTTCCATTAATGTACCGATTATTTTAATTGTGTTACCGGGAAGTAATATATTTGAAAGTGAAGCCACTCTCCTCTTTGAATCATAGACGTTTACTAATGTTGAGTATCTTTTCGAGGATTTAAACTCTTTGGTTATCGTTGAATCTACTAATAGATTTAGAGAAAGTTTCTCATTCCGCAGTAATTCAATCGATTGGATTTTACCGAATAATACTGTGGTTGAAATTTTTGGATCATCAAAAGGATAAGAACAACCTCCACCTGCCATTGCTGAAAAGTAGAACGAACCCAAGGTTAATATACCTATAACCGCTATTCCTTGTTTAATAACAAGGTACCTCTCAGAAAGTATAAACACGGAAAGAGTATATATAAATAGAATAGAGAGGGAAATTATTATTAAGTGAGTCGAATCAATTCGAGTTAGTTTCTCAATCACAATCCCGATAATAAAGAGAAGGACAAACTTTATTAAAGGATAATCTTTCAAGAATAGATCTCCATTATTGCATCTTTAATATGATATAATTTTTTGATTCTCGCTGCTAAATGTTTGGCGTGCTTTCCGGCTGTGATTGTTAAAGCCGGATTGAAAGTGTGCATCTTAATCGATAGATCTTCGAAATTTCCGTGATCTGAACAAATAATTAAAGTCGTTTTTGCCGGAAGATTAGTCAATAGATGAAATAAGAATCGATCCAGAGTACTAATTACGTAATCAAATTCTTCTTTTATTCTGCCGTGTCCTAAATGATCTGTCAAGAAATATTCAAACAAAGTAAAATGACTCTTGGAGGACATTCTCAACAATCGTTCTGCGGCAGTTTCCGGTTGTATTATACGAATGTTATACTTTAACTTTTCAACCCAGCGTCTATTATCGATCTCGGCTGTTAGCGCTTTGCCCTTTCTAACATCGGTAGATTTTTTTAATCTGATACCGCTTAATAAACAACTCAACGATGTAACACTAAGACGTTTCTTCCCAGTATTTATATAATCAAAAAATATTTTTGGGTATGCGTTTACAAAATCGGCTTTCATTTTCTTTCGAAGAAATGCCTGAAATATGTTCTCCTCTTTGATAACGGGAATTAGAGTCGAATATGGGAAAGGACCGAAATGCTTTCCAATTAATTTTGATGCGTTTACACCGCAGAATATCGATGTTTGCCCCGTTCCGCTTAATGGAATCCCATCAACTCCCATACAAGCATCTGTTGGAAAAATATATGCGTTATTTTTTGAGATATGCTGCTTATTTAAGTGAGGAACTTCACCGAAGAAATCGTTTAGAAATTTGAAGTGATATTTAAAAAATGGATTGTTCTCATAATCTTTTTTGCCGATGCCTACTCCGTCAATGAATATCATTAATGCAGAATCCAAACGATCATTTCTCCTTTGACTCAACCATAATTGTTACAGGTCCGGTATTTATTAATTTTACATCCATCATAGCTCCGAAAATCCCGCACTTAACTTTTTCATCACCCAAATTCATCTTTAATCTTTCGATAAATTTTAAATACAGTTTCTCTGCTTTCTCAGGTCTCGCAGCATCTGTAAAACTCGGTCTGTTTCCTTTTCTTGCGTCGCCGTACAAAGTAAACTGAGAAATTACCAGTACCTCTCCATTAATATCCTTTAAGGAAAGATTCATCTTTTCATTCTCATCTTCTCCTGTTTTATTGGGATCCCTTTGGGAGAATATTCTTAAGTTGCAGCATTTATCTACAACAAAATTTAAATCATCTTCGGCATCATCCTCTTTCACTCCTAACAAAATAACCATTCCATTTTTGATTTCCGCATAATAATCATAAGACTTGATTGTAACCGATGCTTCTGAAACTCTCTGTACAAGTGCTTTCATAACTTTTGCCCTACTATTACTCTATCAATATTTAGATAATCTTTTATGATTTTTATGTTATGAAAATTATTCTCGCCTAAAATCTTTTCTACTTGTTCCGATTGATCTTTCCCCAACTCAAAAAACAACTTGCCGTATTTAATAAGTAATTTCAATGAAAACACCGAAATTATTCTATAGAACTTGAAACCGTCGTCCTGATCGGATACTGCTGTAACCGGCTCATAATCTGTTATCTCTTTCTGAAGTTTTTCGAATTCGTCAAGAGAAACATAAGGAGGGTTGGAAACGACTATATCAAAAGTAGAATCCAATTCATTCAAACAATTCATATCCGTAATATCCAGTTTCTTAAATTGGATTCTATCGTTAACATTGTGCATCTGTGCATTTTGAAAAGCAATTTTAAGAGTATCTTCGGAATTATCGACGGCAACAATTTCAGAGTTCGGTAAAAATTTAGCGAGTGTGACAGCGATATTTCCACTGCCGGTACCGATATCTAAAACACGATATTTTTCATTGGCTTTACATTCTTTTAATATTGTTTCCACCAGAATTTCAGTCTCCTGACGGGGAATAAGAACCGTCGAGTTAATATTAAAAACCAAACCATAAAATTCTGTTTTACCGATAATATATTGGAGGGGTTCGAACTTACCTCTTCTCGCGAGCCAGTCGCGGTATTTGTCTATTTCATATTGCTGCAGAGGTTTGTCGAAAGAAAGATATAGATCGAGCCGCTTACAATTCAGTATTTCTGAAAGAAGGAGTTCAGCATTAATACGCGGAGACTCAATGCCTCTGCCTTGAAGGTAATCGGTAGATAGTTTTATTGCTTCGAGAACCGTTAACATAATATCCGCTTAATATCGAAAGCAATTTAAAAAAATAAAGGGGATGTCAAAAATATTTTTGCATCCCCTCCTTGATCAGAACAAAATATTTATTTCCCCTTTTTGTACGTCTGCAAAAGCCAATCTGCAACAGCTTTCGCTTCGTTCGGTTTTAAGCCTTGATTCGGCATAGCAGGGTAACCGGGCTCAATCATTCTAGGGTGAAGAATAAAATCCACCAATTGATCTTCCTTCCCTTCGTATTTCGGAAGAACTTCATTATATGGAGGTCCTACGACCCTATGATCGAACGCATGGCAAGCGATACAGCGCCCGTTGTAAATATCCGCACCGTTTATTTTAACGACTGCAACGCCCAT
>CAZRIQ010000079.1:6953-8424 GCA_964600175.1 uncultured Melioribacter sp.
TACAGCGCCCGTTGTAAATATCCGCACCGTTTATTTTAACGACTGCAACGCCCATCAATTCTTTTTCTTTCTGTGCATACTTATCATAACTGGCTGCCAATACCGCAAATTGTTCCTTCGTCGAAGTATTAAATGCAAACTGGTCTTTAAGAATTCCAAATGCAAAAATCAGAACGAAGACACTTATCAGCGAAGTATTATACTTGATTTTGTTTTCTTTGATCATAAAGTAGAACATGTTAGCAAGAACTATCACTAAGAATAAAACTACAACCGTCAAACCGAAGACGCCGAATGACAAAGAAACGGAGGGTTTTAACATTATACTTCCGACAATAATAAGCGGCAAAATTAAAGTAGCAATCAATCCGACGGTTAAAGAAAATTTCTTGGCATAAGATGAATACTCTTCATCTCCTTGATGTTTTTTCGAATTTGGTCCGAAGAAAACACAAAGAAAATACCCGAATGTCACGGCAAAAGATGCGGTTAAGAACTGAATGAATGCAACTATTGTTCTTAATGAAAAGATTATTCCGAATAAATTATTGAAGTCTTTCCAACTGTCAACATCAGCAGCAAGATTTGTCGCACCGAGCAACAAGTATATGGTAATAAATAAAAATATGAGACCGTAGATTCCGGACTTTCTAGATAAGTTTTCAGATTTAAAATTGTAGCGCTCAACATCTTCCTTTACAGTTTCGTCGCTATCTGAGGGAGAACTATCTTTATTACTGATATAGTTGAAAATATCTTTTAAGTGGAACGAATATTTATATGTATAAATAAACACGATTGCGACAAGATAAAAGAGAGTTGCGACAATGATAAATTCCGAAACGTTCAGATCGGTATGATGAAGCAATTGAGCATAACAAAATGCGGAACAAAGAAGCGGAACAAATCCAAGTCCAAATGCAACTGCCTTGTTGAATGTAACAAGATCAATCAAATCCTTGGAGAAATGAGAAAACAACTTGTTGCCGGTCTTTTTCGCTTTACGGTTGAAGAAGACGGAAAATAATGTTGAGCCGAACAAAACACTTACATAGATCGTCAGCAAAATAAACGTAAGCGTCAAAAGGTATTCCAACAATACCATGTGGCCTGCCGACTGCGGTATAACAAGTTTATCTAAAGACCCCATAAAGAAACCGTTAAAATTCTTGTAAGAATAATTTGTCTAACGATAGAGATAAAACTACAGCTAATACGTAAAGATTAATACTGATAAACGCTTTTCTGAAAATTATCCGTTCGAAATATTTATTGAGAATTCCTTTGGTTGACCACAAAAGAATTATTCCCAAGGCAGCCAAAACCAATATCGTAATTTTGTTCGAAGCCAAATCGAATACGGGAATTAACAAGCAGCTTGTTGCAAGTGCTGCAATCCAAACGTAAGTAATGCGGCTTAACTGCCGGTTCGAAAAAATTTTTGTTAAAGTCGGAAACCCGGCTTTCTCAT
>CAZRIQ010000080.1:0-8405 GCA_964600175.1 uncultured Melioribacter sp.
TCCTGCAATGCCGCCGCCGACTACCAATACGTCTGATGACATTTCATTTTTGACCATAATTCATTCCGTTAAAAGATTGTTAGAATATTTATTTCGATTAAAAAATTTGTTTTGGATGCTCGATTCTTGATACTAGATAACCAGTATCCAGCATCGAGAATCGAGTATCCGGATTTTATTCATAATAACTGACAATTGATTTTATAACTTTTATAGTCTTTACGCCTTCGACTTTCGACAAGACTGTTTTAATATCGTTTTCCCACATCTTTGAACCAACCTTTGGACAATTCCCGGAAATAACAAGCGATCCTGCAACGGCATTTGCTTCTACTTCAACTTCGCTTCCTTTTGTCCGCGGTGATTGTTGTAAATACACTCTTGCTTTAGCAGCGAGATGCAAATTCTTAAGTACCTGTAAAGATTCCGAATCGGATTGGAATTCCTTGTTGGCAACGACACTTGCGATAGTATTTGTTGCCAAATCGATGTTGATTTTCTCCAGGTTAAAGACTATGTCGTAATGAGAAGAATCTTTCCAGTCGGTGTTATAAAGAAACTGGGACCATTTCTGGCGTCTCTCGTCGATCAGTTTTATATAGGACGTTACTTGTTCTCTTGTCTTTCCGCCTTCTTCCATTAAAGTTTTGATTCTGAATTCCGTCGGGGCAGTTAACAAAACACGCAGAACAAAAGGAATTTTACCAAGTAGAAACTGTGCGAGATGCCCGTGGTAAATTATGCTTCCTTTGAGTGCGAAGTCTAATAGCGCCGTTTGGAAACACGAAAGATAATGTTTACGCCTATCGCTCATTTTATCCCAGAATGTCGGCGATTTTTCGATAAAGGATAGATCGCCCAAGCCCGTTTCTTTGATTCCGTACTTTTCGGCTGTCTTAATAATATCTTCCCGCGTAACAACCGAGCAATTAAGTTTTTCGGAAACTTTCCTCGCAAGTTTCTCAGTAGCACTTAAAGAACCTCTTGAAATTGTTATAATGGTCATAAAACCTCCGGAGTTATTAAGACCCTTTGTTTATTATCTCTTTCTTTTATTTCTTGATTGATTGTTGATCTCATTCGGTGAACCAGCGAACGCGAGAATTTATCTAGTAATTCGAGTTCTTCTTCGGAGATTTGAAGTTTAGCTTCATTTAACAACTGAAGACGGATTGCTTCAATTTTTTCTTCGAACAAGAACATAGTATCGTCTTTTTGCGATTCGTTCCAAACCTCGAATATGTTTGCTTCGTCGTAGATTATTCTTTCTGCGGCGGGTAGATCCGCGGCTATTTCTTTTTTCTGTTCTTCCAAATATTTCTTGAGCCCTTCGAGATCAATTATCCCGATGTTTTTGTTAATGCCTTGTGTATCTATATCGCGTGGAACAGCCATATCCACTAACAACCTTGGAAGTGTTGTTTCTGAGTAAACTTTGTTGATAAGGTCGGAGGTTATTATATAACCTGGTGCGCCGGTACAACTGAAAACACATTTGGAATTGATCAAAGATTCTTCGAGTTGATCTAAACCAAACGCAAACCCGTTAAACTTTTCTGCCAGTTCTTCAGCTTTATAAAGTGTTCTATTGACGAAGGAGAGATGTGAAAACCCGGCTGAATGTAATTTTTCTGCAATGATTTTTGTATTCTGATTTACGCCGATAATAGTGACCGGGTCTTCTCTCTTCAATTTCTCTTTTATTATGTTGAATGCCACTCCGCTTAAGGATTGGTTGCCTGAACCGATTTTCGTTTTATTGCGAACAATTTTGCCTGTGCGGAAAGCAGCGTGAAATAACTTGTGCAGAATTTTATCTGCCGTTTTTTCGGAACAAGCGATACTGTATGCGTCCTTTATTTGTCCTTGTATTTGATATTCACCCAGCAGCATAGAATCAAGCCCGGTTATTACTTTGAACAAATGTTGGGCAGTGTCGATTCCGCTGTGCATGTAGAAAAGTTTTCGGGTTACAGTGTTAATGTTAATTCCGTTTTTGTTATAGAAGTCGTTTATTATCAAGAACGGATCGACCGTTTTATTGAACACAAAATAAAATTCCAGCCGGTTACACGTTGAGACTATGACGACGCCTTCAACTTCGTTTCGCGATTTGAAATAGTTTAACGCAGAATGCATTTCTTTCTTGTTGATCTGAAACTTCTCACGCTCGGCTATAGTCGAGGTTCTATGATTAATTCCTATAACAACCGGTTGAAAAATTTCTACTATTATGCTTTTATTTACGTCGTTGTATAACAAAACAATTCACCCTCATAAGAATTTTTTTATTCTATTATAAAGAAAACTTCCTCCACCAAGGTATGATACATTCTTAAAACCGTTATTTAGAAAAATGCGGGCAGCTTCGTAACCCCTTGGACCTTTTCCGCACACAAACATAATTTGCTGATTCAGATCGAAATCGTTAATCTTTCCTCTAAGCTCTAATGAAGGTATATGAACGGATTTCTCCGGGAATGGGGAAGTATCAACCTCTGCGTATTCTCTGAGATCTACAAATGTTCCCTTAAAAGATGAAGCATAAATAGGACCCGCATTTATTACTCCATCTTTTTCCTGGTCAATTGCCATAGATCCCAAATAATTTAGCAGCGAAATGGGCGAAGAATGAACCGGTTCGTAACAATGCTCAAGGTTAACTAGGTCTTCAACTGTTTTCTTTTGCGATAGCAATACCGAAAAGGCATCGATATATCTTGTTCCTTCTTCCTCCCCAACTAATTGCAAACCCAATAGCTTCAATCCCGGTTTTTCATATACAAGTTTTCCCACAAGTGTTTTTACATCGGGATCGTACTCGGCTCTATCCGGCATGCAACCTATAACTGTTCCGGTATTATATCCTAGCTCCTTTGCTCTTTTTTGAGTAAGACCCGCAGAACAAATAGTGTTGTTAAACAATATTAAACAAGAAGAACCGACGGAGCCGTTATAAGTTCCATCGCGCCCGCCGATAGAATCGGCAGCAATCCTTCCCATTCTACTTGACAGAGATCCGAATGATAAATAATCATACTTGTCTGTAACCAAATTTTTGATTTCGACACAATCTCCGGCAGCCCAAATGTTGGGAACATTCGTTTTCATCTGCTCATCAACAAGAATTCCGCCGTGAGCACCAAGCTTTATGTTTGCTTTTTCAACAAGTTTTGAATTCGGTTTGACCCCGAGACAATGAAAGACATAGTCGGATTCTATCTTTTGCCCGTTTTCAAGAACAACAACAGGCTGATCTTTCTCATTTAGTTCAATTCTTTCTACCGTTGTAGAAAGTAATAATTGAATTTTATCCGAACCGATTTTACTTTCGATAAAACGTGAAATTTCTGCATCGAGGCATCCCGGCAATAAAGTTTCTTCTTTCTCGATTAATACTGTCTCGATACCCCAAAGTGAGGTCAATGCCCCGATCATCTCGCAGCCGGTAAACCCGCTACCAATTATAACCGCTTTATCAATTTTTCCTGATTGAGCTGCTTGTCTAAAATTTTTCGCATCATCCGGAGAATGAAAAGATGAAATAAGCGGGGAAGAAGTAAAAGGGAAATTAGGTTCGACTGGCTCTGCGCCTGTTGCTAAAATTAAGTGGTTGTAAGGTAGCTCAAAGGTTTTGTTTTTGTCGAGGTCTTTGCAAACAACTTTATTCTTTGATGTATCGATTTTTTCTGCTTCAGTTTTTGTAAGTACTTTTACACCTTTAGATTTACGAAAGAAAATTTCATCACGTATAATTCCGAAAGGAGTTTTTGAGAGATTGAAAATGTTATCGACTTCTCCTGCTGCATACAAGGGCAAGCCGCAATTACTAATTGATATAAACGGGTTCCTTTCAATTATTGTGATTTGATAATCTGAAGATAACCTGCTCAATCTTGCAGCCGCTTTGCATCCGGCTGCCATTCCGCCTATGATTATTATGTTATACACGTTGACATATTATATTTCTATTTCTCTTCTTACCGAAAGAGCGATCTTGTAAAAAATTGTTATCAAGAAAATCCCAATTGCCCAAATTCCTAGCGAGATGAATGACTCAGGAATTGTAGGCCAGTAATGAACAACATTACCGAACTCTGTGGGTATAAATCCCGTTATAACCAAACCGAGGCCTTTATCGATTCCTATCGATAAAAAGACTGCTGCACAAACTGCAAACAATATTTTATGGTTATTTCTTGCTTTCGGGATAAGCAGAAATACTAACGACGCAACGGCAAGAACGGCAGAAATCCACATCCAGGGAACTAATGTTGTGTTTCCGTCGAGACCGAAGTAGAGAAACTGCAAATGCTGAACATGTTCGGGAACAGCGCCGTACAGTGTTGTGAAAAATTCCATTAGTATAAAAAATACATTTATACACATGGCATAAGTTATTATCAATCCAAGTTTCTTTAGTGCTTCATCACCGGGATCAAACTTTGTTATTCTTTTTATTATTAAGCAGAATATAACCAGCAATGCAGGACCGGCAGAAAATGCCGATGCAAGGAATCGCGGTGCGAGTATGGCTGTCAGCCAAAAAGGTCTGCCGGCGAGACCCGCAAATAAAAATGCGGTAACAGTATGTATACTTACCGCCCAGGGGATTGAAAGAATAATGATTGGCCTTATCCACTTGGGAGGTGCGATCGATTTTTGCTCCGCAGACAATGTGACACGGGTGATAATTACATTTATAATAAGATACCCGCTTAATGCGACAACATCCCAAAACATCAACGAGTGAAACGTGGGATACAAGAAGATATTTACTAACCTGAACGGTTGTCCTAAATCTACAAAGACAAACAGTACGCACATTATCACGGAAGAGATTGCAAGGAATTCTCCAAGAACAGTAATCTTTCCAAAAGCTTTGTAGTTATGAAGATAATAGGGAAGGACAACCATTACCGCCGATGCGGCAACTCCAACAATAAAAGTAAATTGGGCAATATAAAGACCCCAACTTACATTCCTGCTCATGCCGGTAATTCCCAATCCGTAACTCAGCTGCTTGAAGTAGAAATAAACTCCAACCACAATTATTATAGATAGAAGAAATATCCAGCGCCAATAATTTTTACTTCCTTTAAATACATGTTCTAACATATTGAAACCTTATACTAGGTAATAAATTTCCGGACCGGTTCCGAGACCCGGTTTCCGTTTTACAGAAAAATTTTCTTTCAATAATTTTCTTACTTCAGATTCGGGATCGTTTATGTTGCCGAAGACCAACGCCTTTTCAGTACAAGCTTCTACGCAGGCGGGTTGAAGTCCTTTTGCTAGACGTTCATCGCAGAAAGTGCATTTTTCAACTACGCCCTTAGTACGTGTCGGGAAATCCGGGTTGATATCTTTAATGAATGGTCTCGGGTCTCTCCAGTTAAAACTTCGTGAGCCGTACGGGCATGCAGCCATACAATACCTGCATCCGATGCACCTATGCCAATCCATCATTACAATACCGTCTTCTTCGCGTTTCCACGTTGCCTGTGTAGGACAAACCGCAACACAAGGAGGATTATCGCAATGGTTACAGAGAACCGGAACCATTTGACCTTTGAATTCATCTGTCATGTAGAAATTTTCCTGGTCGATGAATGCATTCTCGTAAGGCTCTTTCCAGATCCATTTTATTTCGTCTTTCGGTTCCCCGAAGTCCGGGATGTTATGTGTTTTGTTGCATGCATCTATACATTTTGTACAGCCTTTTTGTGAAATACACTTTCTTAAATCCACAACCATTGCCAAGCGCTCTTTTTGCGCAACTTTTGTTTTTGTTGTCTTGTTAGCAGTGTTGAAAGTTTTGACAAGTGATTTAGGATTTACTCCCTGTGCGCGAACATCTATATATTTGTTAGCTGTAATTCCAAGTGCGGTTAATCCGGCTAATTTTAGAAATTTTCTTCTGCCGTTGTCCATTATTTGTTCTCCGTTTTTGAAGGTTCGACATGACATTCCCAGCAATAGGGTGAGACTCCAAGATAGTTATGACATTGATCGCAAAATTGTGTTGTATTCGAATGACAATTTAGACAGGTATTGTCAAGACTCATTTCAATTTGTTTCCCGTTGTCTGCCGTATAAGTTCTGTTTCCTTCTCTAACTACTTGATATCTCCAATCATTCAGCAATGCCATGTGCTCGGTACGCATATATTCTGCAGATCTCACACACTCTTTTTGATTTTCTTTAGTGGGCAGAATTAAATTCGGTTCTTTAAGTGCTGCTTTTCCGTTGGATACATCATACCAAATTGGCGACGTAAACAAGCCAACAAAAATTATTAGTCCCGCTATTATTTTTACTG
Organism: uncultured Melioribacter sp.; assembly: GCA_964600175.1. Lineage (GTDB taxonomy): Bacteria > Bacteroidota > Ignavibacteria > Ignavibacteriales > Melioribacteraceae > Pyranulibacter. Next base: position 6,323 of record CAZRIQ010000080.1, read on the forward strand.
AATCATACATTGTTGTTTTCTCCATACTCTCTGTGGTTCTTTGTGAATTCTCTGTGATCTCTGTGTAATTATTTTTAAAATAGGAACACAGAGTGCACAAAGCAGCACATCCCAGAGGGATCACTATGTGAGAGAAACCACTGAGAATTATTTTAAAAGAGCATCACCACGTAAATCGGTTGTTCTTTCGTTTTCACCTTTCATAATTAAGGCATTGCCAATCAATTCATGAATACCGCCGACTTCTACATCGCCTACCCAATAGTCCATTAAGGGGGGTAATGTGGCCTTATCTATTGCACAAATGCAAGCAAGCAAATTCACACCGTTTTTTTCTTTAACGAATTTTACCGCATTAGCTCTCGGAAATCCGCCCCGTAATCTCATCTCAAGATTTTCATCTGTTCCGAGTCCTGCGCCGCTGCCGCAGCAGAACGTTTGTTCTTTAATCGTGTTCTCAGGCATCTCAAAGAAATAGTTGCACGAATTTTTAATCAGGTAACGCGGTTCTTCAATCAAACCCATTGCACGTGCAGGATTGCATGAATCGTGAAAAGTTACCCTGCGATGATTGTTACGGCTTTTATCCAATTTGATTTTATTATTCTTAATAAGATCGGCAGTGAATTCACATATGTGAACCATCTTTGTCGACTTTGTATTTTCAAACTTTGTCCCGGTAATAGGTGAAACCGGTTCTTCGAGAAAGTTGGCAGGACCGTTTAACGTATCCATATATTGATGCAATACTCTCCACATATGACCGCACTCGCCGCCGAGAATCCATTTCACGCCAAGTCGTTTTGCTTCGGCATAAATTTTCATGTTCAAACTTTTCATTAGATCGTGGGAAACGAACGATCCGAAGTTGCCTCCTTCCGAAGCGTAAGTACTCCAGGTATAATCCAATCCTATCTCGTGAAATAATGCAAGATAACCGAGCAGTGTGAAGTAATGAGGCGTTCCAAAGTAATCTGCAGACGGGGCAACGAAGAGAATTTCAGCGCCCTTTTTGTTGATCGGCGCATCCACTTTTATTCCCGTTATTGATTCCAATTCATCAACGGCAAATTCAATACTGTCTTTGAAACCATGCGGTTGAATGCCGAGGTGGTTGCCTGTTCTGAAACTGTTGGCAACGGGAGTAATAATCCAATCGATATTAATCCCGATAAGGTTGAGAAGTTCTCTTACCAGAATTGTTATTTCTGCAGTATCAATTCCGTAAGGACAGAATACCGAACACCGGCGGCATTGTGTGCACTGGAAGAAGTAATAGAACCATTCTTTTATTACATCGATTGTTAATTCCCGTGAACCGGCAAATTTGCCAAAGAGTTTTCCTGCAAGTGTGAAATCATTTCTATATATAGATCTTAAAAGTTCTGCACGTAGTACCGGCATATTTTTAGGATCGCCCGACCCGATAAAGAAATGACATTTATCTGCGCATGCACCGCACCGAACGCAGATATCCATAAATATTTTAAGTGAACGGAATTTATCCAGTCTGTCGCGCAGACCTTCAAGAATTATTTGTTTCCAATTTTCAGGTAACTGCCAATCCGGATCGGTCGGCTGCCATTTCCTGGCGTTGGGTAATTCCAAGTACTCGACATTTTTAGGTATACCGCTGTAGTTAAATGATCCCATCTTGAAATCAACTGATGGATCAAGCCAGTCTTTCCGTTGCGGTTTATATTTAATTGTGCCTGCTAATTCTTCCGGTTTTTGTTTTACTTCGGACATTTTGAATCCTTATCTAACGGAAATTGATAAACTTTGTTATTCGAGTATTTTATTTACTCTTTATCTAAAGGCAATTCTGCCGCTTTCATTTTCTCTCTGAACTCATCTTCGTATTCTTCGTATGTATGAACTCTTACAGCGTAACTCCATGGATTTATATGCCGTTTCATGCGACTGTTGTTCGCTAAGTTTCTTGTTGGCGAAAGGAATATCCCGGGCATGTGCAGCAGCTTGCTGAAAGGGAAGTATGAAATCAAAACACAGACAAGTAGCAAGTGAATATAAAACAAGACTCCAATTCCTTCCGGCACAGCAGGGTGGAAGCTGAACAAAC
>CAZRIQ010000081.1:0-8363 GCA_964600175.1 uncultured Melioribacter sp.
CAATAAAATGCCGGGCAAGCGGCGGGTGAATTCTCCGCAGAGCACAAGAAGTAAACGCAAATTAGCTTTGTAGATTTTTAAATGCAATTAAAAATTATTCTTTAAATAGGGGGGAATGTCAGCTTTGTTTCTACCGTAGAGAAGTTGTCTCAAAAGTAATCAATCATTGAAAAGATCAGCGCAGATCATAATAAATCTGCGTTATCTGCATGCTATTTATAAATAAATAATTACTTTTGAGACGGACACTGCAACCAGATATAATTTTACTTTGATCTGTATTTGTTGCGCGGTCTTTTTTCTTTCGGCTTATCATCGTTCCTTTTTCTTCTATCGTTACTGCCGCTTTTGTTCTTTCTTTTCCAGCCATTTTTATCGCCGCGTTTTTCACTGCCGAATCTTTTCCTTTCTCCGTCAAATTTTCTTCCCCCGCTTTTCTCCCTGTACCGGTTTCCTCCGCCCGGTTTTCTTTTTTCTCCTCTTCGCCCGCCGCGTTTTTCAGACTCTGCAGTTTCCAAAACTATTTTGCGGCGTTTAAATTCTTTTTCCTTAAAAGCATCAATCACTGTATTCGCATATTCGGTATCTACTTCAAAGAAAGAAAAGTTTTTGAGAATCTCGATTTCCCCTATTTCAATATTGCCGATACCGGTGAACTTATTTATTATTCCCATTAACACTGTCGGCGTAAGGTTGTCCATCCTGCCAAGATTAATAAAGAAGCGTGTAAACCCGGCGGCTGCACTTTTGTTTTTCCCCGACGTTCCTGAATCCTGCGGGGCTTTCAAGTCGGATGTCTTCTTATAATAATCGAGGAACCTGTTGAACTCTACGGAAACAAATTTTTTAACCAGCTCTTCCCTATCGAGCCATTCAAGTTTTCTAAAAATATCCGGCAGCAACGGGTCAATCTGTGAGTAATCAACTTCGACTTTTTCCACCCTGTCGACCAAATGAAGAAGCTGCTTATTGCATATATCTTTACCGGTGGGGATTTCGGCAAACGCAAATTTTTTGTTCAAGTGGTTTTCTATTTGATAAATCTTGTTTTTCTCTTTCATGCTAACAATAACAACAGAAGTTCCCTTACGTCCCGCGCGCCCGGTTCTGCCGCTGCGGTGTGTATAAATTTCAAGATCCTCCGGTAAGTTGTAATTAATTATGTGAGTGAGATTTTCAACATCGAGTCCGCGTGCGGCAACATCGGTTGCAACAAGAAGCTGCAAGTACTTGATTCGGAATTTATTCATTACCGCATCGCGCTGCGGCTGAGAAAGATCGCCGTGGAGTGCATCCGCATTGTAGCCGTCTTTTATCAATTGATCCGCTACTTCTTGTGTTTCCTTGCGCGTTCTGCAAAAAATTATTCCGTAAACCTCCGGATTAAAATCAACAATGCGTTTTAATGCAAGATACCTGTCCTTGCCGTGAACCAAATAACAAAGATGTTCGACATTTTCTGCGCCTGCGTTTTTTTTGCCGATGGTTATTTCAAAAGGATTGTTCATATACTTGTTGGCAATCCTCTGAACTTCCTTCGGCATTGTTGCAGAAAAAAGTAGTGTATTTTTCTTTTCGGGTGTTTCGGCTAATATCGTTTCAAGATCGTCCCGGAATCCCATATCGAGCATTTCGTCCGCTTCATCGAGCACAACAATTTTCACATTCGAGAGATCGATAATTCTCCGGTTAATCAAATCTACAAGTCTGCCCGGCGTTGCGGAAACAACATGAACGCCTTTTTGAATTTTCTGAATTTGTCTATCGATACTTGTACCGCCGAAGACCGCGGCAATTTTAACTTCCGGTTTATACCTTGCAAAACTTGAAAGGTCGTCGGATATCTGCAGGCATAATTCACGTGTCGGACTAAGAATTAGAAATTGAACTTTATTCAATGACGGATCGGTTTTATGAATTATCGGTAACCCGAATGCGGCGGTTTTACCGGTGCCGGTCTGCGCAAGTGCAATCAGGTCGCTGAAACTTTCCCGCATTAAGTGGGGAATAACTTTTTCCTGGATGGGCATCGGGTTTTCAAATTCGAGGTCTTTAACTGCATCGAGGATTTTTTCATCCAGACCCATCTCGTTAAATAACGGCATATATTTCCTTTAAAGTTGTAAGTAAAGATAACTTTTAATTATGACAAGCGGTGAAGTATTTAGAATTGACCAAGCAAAGAGACAATCCTTCGGGTCGTCTCAACAAGCAACAATTATTTCTTAGAAAATTCCAGTCTGCCTGAACCGGGAGATTTAATAACAATTGTATCCCCGGATAATGATGTAACTTTTATTGTGCAAATGCAATACATCTTGTATTGCTAATCTTTTTACTGATGTCGGTTGGAACATCTATTTCAAATTCTGCTCTACTATTTTTAAACATCGTAAAGTGATCCGTAAAAGTTGTGTTATAAAATAATAGTTTGTTTTCTTTATCAAATCCGATAAATGCAATTATTACATTTTGCCGCGGGAAATTTGTATTATTTATTATCTGCCCGGCATATGTTTCATAAACCTCATTGCTCGCTTTTTTTGTTAACGGGCTTATCATAAAATCAAAGGTTCCAAAATTCCCAATTTTGCTTTCATCAACGGTAACATTGTATTTTTCAAAATCTTTTGCATTTTTTTCCGAAACGACAAACATAAACGGTATTTCATCTTTTGCAGGAATGCCTGAAAAGGGCCTGGTTGTATTGGTAAATACTATTTTATCATCGGAGTTTCTACAAGTTAAAGTTAGTTTCACATCACTATATGCGTTTTCACTATTATTCCTAATTAGCCCAACAACCGTCCAGCTTTTATTAATAACATAGTCGGCAGTTTGTGATACTTCCAAATCTTGGGCGTTCAAAGAAATACAAAATATTGTAGAAATAAGAAAAAGCCATGTCCTTTTCATTTTTCTCCTCTTTATTAATATTGATTACTTTATTCCGTTTCTTATCTTTCAACAATTAACGACGTTGCAAATAACACAACGCACAATATAAGACTGCAACTTTTGTTTCTACTGCCCGCTGCCCAACTCACAGTTTCTGCAACAAGTTCCGAAATATAATTAACAAAATGAATTCTATTTTGAAAGCTTTAATATAGATCAAATAAAAAGCCCGGAAATTCGATTCCAGGCTTTTTTATTACTGATATTCTTTTCGTTTTTACCTGCCGAATGAAAACGAACTGCCCTTGTATTCGGGTTTGTCGGTCATCGTGCAGGATGCTTTGTCTCCCTTTACATCAAATACCATTAATTTTGGAACCTTCGCAGAGTAAGGCGTCCAGGTACCATTATCTTCCCCATTCGGATTGCCGAACTTGGAAAAATTAGTATAGTAATCGACCATTTGGTTGCTCAAGGCCTGATCGCCCGCAGTAAACGGCCGCCAGCTGTGTGAAAATGAATGGAACACATACCACAAATCCGAGGAATGGAAAGCTCCACTACTGTCGCCGGGCAGTTGGCGTGCAAATAAATAGGCATAAGCTGGCTTGCTGCTCTGTTCGGCACGCAGGGCACAGAAATCTTCAACCGCTTTCGTCATATCAAATAAATCGTTGGCTGTATATCCAAACATATAAGGGATATCGGCAATTTTGCCTGCCTTTGCTTCGTCGCTGAAAGTACCGTCCAGCATATAATGGTCAATAACCGGGCCCCAAAACATACGTTTTTTAGTTGCATCCGAATATTCTTTCGACATTTTCAGAAGCTCATCAAAAGAAAGTGCACGCATTTCCTTTAATGTTGTTTTCTTAAAATAGTCCATCATATTCTTGTTTGCCTGTTGGGCAGTGTCTAGATTATTATTACCCAAACGAAAGCTGCCCAAGCCGCCGCCGCTCATGCTTATTGCATGGCTAACCAGATTCTTCGATAGTGGAGAAGCGCATAATGACTGAACGCTGCCGGCTCCTGCGCTCTGACCGAATATGGTTATGTTGTTGGGATCTCCGCCGAACTGTTCGATATTATTATGAATCCATTTAAGTGCTGCAACCTGGTCTAATAATCCGTAATTGCCCGATACGCCATGAGGGCTCTCAGCCGACAAAAGCGGGTGTGAGAAGAAACCCATAACGCCGAGACGGTATGTTACTGATACTAAAATGACACCTCGTGAAGCCCAATCCTCGCCGCCGTCCATTTCCGGTTCAAATGCAAAACCTTCGCGATAACCGCCGCCGTGTATCCACATAGCAACTGGAAGTTTCTTATCCGTTTGACCCGCAGCGGGAGTCCAAACGTTTAAATAAAGACAGTCCTCACTAAACGGAACTGAGCCGCTGGCTCGCCACTCCTTGCCGTAAAAACTTTCGGGATCCCAGGTTACCTGCTCGGCGGCATCACCATATTTATCTGCTACCTTTACGCCCTCCCAGGGTACAACTGGCTGTGGTTCTTTCCAGCGTAAGTCGCCTACCGGAGGCGCTGCAAAAGGAATACCCTTATATGCAATAATCCCCTCCGTTGGAGTCTGCACTCCAATTACCTGTCCGCCTTCAACGGTCAATACAGGATTCGAATCTTTTTCTTTGCATGAGACCAACGCCAATAACATGCATGTAAAAAGAAAGTAAGATAATTTTTTCATAAGATACCCACCTTTTTGATTAAAAATAAAATGCTGTTTAGCCTACGTAAATATAATAAGAAAGACAAGTATCCCTCATATATCATATGGGTTATCCTGTTTTTTCCCGCAGAAGGAACTGCCCTTGTATTGGTCCTGTGCTCATGGAAACGGTAAGTGATAAATTTATTCGAATGATGTTTATTTTTCTGATTTGGTAATCTATGCTTTAATCTTTCTTACGAACAAAATATTCGTCTATTCCATCTAACCATCCCTTACCTATCATCATTGAGTCGGGATGTGAAAAGTATAATTGATATGCAAATTCATCTATATATATTTCTTTAACATAACCCGCATCACTTGGAAGGACTTTGAACTTCTTTATTTCATATCTGTGCGTTTCGACTAATTGATTGTTTTTGTAAAAATTAACCGTATCATTTTGCGCGAAATATCTTTGTTTCGTATAACATGCACTTTCTGGTGTGATTGTATTATCAGGTGGGTGCAAATGTCTTTGCATTATTATAGAGTGAGTCCATTCCCAGTTTCCCAATATTAATTCATTTATTTCCGCAATACTCAAACTATCAAAATAAAATGGTTGGGAATTATTTTCTTCTACAGGTGTTAAAGAATCATAACATCTTATAACAACAATAGAAAAAATAAAAGGGATAATAACAGATATTAACAATCTTCCTTTTTCCATATTGCTACATAATTTAATGAAGAAATCTTCACTAATCTTTTTCTACTCTTAAACAGCTAATGGTGTTGCAATCAACGCGCCGCCCAGAACTGCCGAGTCCACCGCGGCGAATTGCAGCCACGTTTAACTTTCGAACAAACGCGGCGATACTAATTTTTTATTCATTACAATGTTTAAAGCTTACTTTCCCTTTGGACTTTCTTTCAAAAAATCAACTGCGCCAGAGGCGGGCGGCTTGAATTGTTTTGTTAGGCAATTTACCTTTTTTTATATATTCGTTTATAATTTTTGTTCTTTACTACTTAAAAGATTGCATAAGCTTAAAAACGATATAATAATTTTATAGATACCGCCAAGAAACTATTGGTCAGAATAACTCGAATAAACGTTTTCAATCCAACTGTTTTTATTAATAAATGTAAAATATGTCCCCCACGCATTCCAGTCCATAAGTACATCTGCGTCTTGTATTTCTTTAAGACTTTTTCCTTTATCCATTTCATCTTTAATAATTTTCATTGTTGATTCAACCATATCAATATATACTTTTAATTCATCCATTGTTGTAACCCGGCCGTGTCCCGGAATTATTATAGTTTCTTCGGGCAATATGGAATGGATTTTCTTCAAATGTTTGAGAAGTATCTGTGCTTTTGAACCTGATTCGATATCAACACGCGGAAATGATTCTGAAAAATATATATCACCTAAATAAACTATGTTCAATTTCGGGATATAAACAATAATATCGCATGCTGTATGACCGCCGGGATATGATGTGCAGTGTATATCTAAATCGTTGAATAGGAAAGAATAGTTCTCTTTAAAAGTAATCGATTCCGCCCCACTCTTATTAAAAAAATCATCGCAAGTTTTGTGTCCGATAATAGTAACATCTGTTCCAAAAATAAAGTTTGCTTCAACATGATCTCTATCGATATGAGAATTAATAATGAATTCCACTCTACCGGAATTAAGAGCTTTGAGAGTATCGACGAGTTCGTTAGCATACATTTTGAAACCCGTATCCAAAAGAATAATCCCGTTCGGACCGGTTATTGCAACTAGATTTACACGATAGCGTTCTGTTTCTTCAAATACATAGATATTATCTGAGAGCTTCTGAATTTTCATATTTTTATTTGTATTAGTTACTTGGGAAATCGAATTTGTATAAACGAATAATATAAAAAAATGTAGAAGTAACAATGTTTTCATATTTCTTAAATCTCATTATTTAATCTACAGCTTAACGATCATGCATTTAAGCTGCAGCCCAACACAGCAATGCGGCTTATCCCGAAGGGACTCCTTCGGAGGAAAACAACTACCAATAATTATTATAAAATTTATTTAACAGTACTACTTTACAAAGTAACAATACACGGAAGAACAAAGCTAATAGTTACTAAAATGCCAAATGCGAAAACAGCTTGCCCCGCAGTATTTTTGCGGGGTCCGCCCCGAACAACAAAGCCGAACTGTTCCGTAGGAATCCCTTCGGGAAAAAGCTACAACAAATAATTATTAACAAATTTATTTTATAGAACTATGTTACAAGCTATGCCTACCTATTTTACCATACCCGAAAATTTCAGGGCGTGAGATAATAATTCAACGCACTATTTAATTCTTCTATTACAAAATATTTTAATGAACTAACAATATTTACTTTTCTATCTCACACCCTAAATTTCTCATTTACCTGCGATTGGCTTTTACCGCTTCTCACCAAATTAAGTTTGTTCGGACCAGCGAAACACACGTGCGCCGATAATAAAAGATACCAATCCGAAACCTATCAAAACCAAGTATGGCTTCAAGAGTTCGCTAAAAGTAAAATCCCGCCAGATGGCACCTTCAAGTGCAAGTATTCCCCATTTTATCGGGCTTATATCGCTCAATGCTTTTAACCAGTCGGGCATGAAAAACAACGGAATCATTCCGCCGCCTATCATCGCAAATACCATTAAAACGGCCCAGCCAATGCCGCTTGCCGATCGTTCCGATTTACCGAGCACTGAAAGCAGCATCATCATTCCTACGAAGGAACCGGCAACAATAACTAATCCGATCGTAAGTTTTGGATACGACGCTACCTTGATACCAAAAACAAAAATTCCAATCAACATTAAAATAATGTCGACCGAAATCGTCGTGAGAAAACAAGCCAGTGCTTTGCTGCCGAGAATTTGATAGCTCTTTAGCGGTCCGGTGAGCAGACGTGTGAGCGTACCTTTATTTCTTTCCGTAACCAACGAAACCGCAAATGTTGTTATGCATGCGATAATGCCCCACATTACTCCCTGCGGAAAAGTTATAGCGAACGAACTTGGCGGACCGATCCTTTGCCGGATGATTTCTTTTTGTTCAACCTTCAACGGTTCGAAACCTTTAAATTGCCCATTGTTCGTGGAACTGGCAGTGTCTGATAAATAGTTATCCAGGCTGGATAAAAAATTACTTAGAGTTGTCGATTGTTTTTTGGGGAGTTGCTGTAAAGATTCCTCAACTTGTTTACGCATAAATTTGCGGTCGGTAAATCTATTCTGCATATCCTGCGCGCCGTATTGCATAAGTAAACCGGTCAACAAACTGGCTTCGGCACGTCGTGAAGGATCGATACCGATTTCAACAACCGGGGCCGAACCGGTAAACATATTTTCCCTGGCTTCGCCGTATCCTTTTTTAATTAAAATGTAAGCAGCTTTTTTGCCTAAACGGACTTCTTCCTGAGCCTGTTCAAGGCTTATCGGTGTGAGTTCCAGGTCTTCGGACTTCGATAGAGTTTGTACAAACTTTTGTGAAATGTCTGTGTTGTCCTGGTCAATTACATAAACAGATAAAGCGCTTTTGGTAGATCCGGAACCACCACTGCCCGAAAATATTACACCAAAAAAAATTGCTATTAGAATCGGGTAAAAGAAAGTAAAGAAGAAACCGGATTTGTCGCGCAGTAAAATCTGTAAATCTTTTATGGCTAGTGTCCAAATTGCTTTCATGTTAGTCCCTCAGTGTTCGTCCGGTTAAGTTTAAAAAAACGGTTTCCAGACTTGG
>CAZRIQ010000082.1:0-8253 GCA_964600175.1 uncultured Melioribacter sp.
TGAATTGGCTACTCTCGGTCTCCGACCAAAACAACATTGACAAGAATTGGACTTCTGTCGAATTGGAAAAATTCAAAAAAAATACAGATGGGACACACTCTTCAGGAATATTTGAAATCGCGAAGTTTATTGAAAATCGAACAGCGATTAAATAACATTGCCCAAACAGATTCAATTACACAAATCAAAAAACAGAATTTGCAATAAAAAAGCGTATCCTTTATTCTTCCAAATCTTGCACTGCTATATTTGAATTTCAGAATTGGCTCTTCTACAAAATTCTTTTATTCGTTTCACACTATAAAATATTGAATCCAATGACTCGTATCGTTAAATTAAAAATGTGATTAGATTGATAAATATTTGATGTTCTTCCCTATATCCAATATAAACTATTCCCATTTTGAATAAATAAATATCATTAAAATATTTTTGCGGAGGAGGTATGAAAAACATTAAATATTTTTGCTCTTTTTGTACAATAATTCTTTTAGGAATTATAATTTGTACCGGCTGTAAAAAAGACGACAATCCGGTATCATCAAATGATGCCTTAGTAGGGACCTGGGTGCTCACCAAAGTATCATATACTTATCAACAACAAACAAACGAAATGACACCTGAAGAAGCTGGTATGCAAATGACAATCACTTTAAACAGTGATAATACTTACAATGCTACTTTCAATATGTACGATTCCCCGGAAACCGATTTAGGCACATGGAGCGCAACATCGACACAACTAACTATAACCAGTAATAGCGACGGAGTTGACCAGATAATGCCGTATACCTTGAACGGTAATAAGTTAATTTTAACAATGGTAGACACGTTTGAAGAAGAAACAATGGAAATGAGGATGGAATTTACAAAACAATGATTAGCCGGTTGACTTAATGAAACTCAACTTTGTCTTAGAATAACATGCCGGATAACTAGTATTGCTCAAATTCAAAACGGTTAAAACATAGAATTTTTCCAAGCCATTTATCAATTATGTGAATTGTCTTTGATGACTTGAAAAAACGTTTTTATGTTTTCAGAACTAACTCCGGGCGGCATCCCTCCCCCGCAGGAGAAAATTACTTTCGACTTATCATCTAGAGAATTCATCAAATCAAGTGCTGCCTTTTTTACATCTTCTACAGTCCCGCTTGCCAAAACATCGCGCGGGGGAATATTACCTAGCAAAACAACTTTGTTCTGCGTTAGTTGCTTTAATTCTTTTAATGTAATATCAAACCCCATGTTAAATAAATTTACACCGATCTCAGGCAACAACGAAGCCGACATTTTGCACGGTGCATCGTTATGCAGAAATTTAACTGAGACATCAACATCAAACAATTCTTTGAAATAAGGCATACAGAATGTCCTGAATTCCGGTTCTCCCATAAAACCAATAATGTCATCTAATAAAAATATTCCGTCTATGGAAGGAAATGTTTCTATTTGTAAGTTCAACCAGTCTTTTAAATACGAAGTAATCTTTTTTAATAGAAGCTCGGCTTTCTCAGGCTGCATCATCATAGTAGTTAAAAATTCCGTAGTTCCCATAAGATAACTGGCAATATTTAAGGGACCACGAGCAACTGCAAATCGAATTTTGTGACCCGCTGCTTCAATTTTTGGTTGCGCTAATTTTAACCTGTTCAATACAAATGGTAACAGCCCGTCAGTCTTAGGATTGGGAGAAATCAGCGAATCAATATCATCAGCTGAATTAATTATTTTGTGAGCATATGGAAATTCGTCCGATGGGAATGTACATCTTACTCCAAACGCGGATGGTTCTGTACACATACCAAATTCTGACCAGAATCCGGGCAAAAACATTATCTCGGAAAATTCATTTAGCGCTTTCAAATTTGCATTCAACCATAATTCGTCATTCGTAAAATAATCGAGTATTTTCATGCCATACCAATTGGGCAACCACGGGCAGTCGATTATAAAAGCAGTCGGTAAAGGATTTAGTATCTCTCCCTTTATGACCTTTTGAAGATTATCCCATTGTTCATTTGTCATTTGGTATTCCTCTATTTTTTATTACACAAGTCTACGTTTGTGTGTTGTACGATCTATTCTTTTCGATCTGTAAGTGCAATCCTTCCTTTTGCATTTGTCGCAGATATAATCAGTATACTTTACATTTTTTCCAATACCTATGATGCCGCTTATAGATTTAATTGGCAGCATCATTGCCGATTCATTCAACGTAATACCACAAAAATTATTCGGCAGAAAAGAAAAAAGAAAATGCTGTTCGGATACCGACCAATCACAATAACCGGGACTGTATCTATTTGTAATTTTCAAATCAAGTTTGTTCATCTCTTTCCTTATATAATCATGCAGAAAGTTTGTTGCACTCTCCACAACAACAGAAGCAACAGTATCAACAAAATAGCTTAGAACAGGTTCGCCTTTGTTCAACAATTGTTTTGACCACTTCTCCATCACTGAACCAATCGTACATGCAAACAATGCCGCTTTCTCTGCTTTCTTAAACTGGCTGGCAACAATCCTTTGTACGTTGAAAAAAGTATTACCTATGATAAGACCGTCACCTCGATCGGAGGGTTTTTCCACATCGAAAACTCCATACCCGGCTTTGATTTTACATTTCTTTGGCAGTTGAGATATGATTTGATTAAGCATCTTACTAAAGTGTGAAGGGATTTTACCATCTATATAACCAAGTGAGAATTCTATTTCTTCTTTACTTATAATAAGATTCGAAACATCAATCTTAACATTTTTATAGAGGATGTTTGAATCAACCTTGCTACGGCGCTTTGTTAAAGTACTATTTCCGGATATCGACTTTGACCGGTCTACATTACGTAAATTCATTTATATACGATATTAGCTTTTTTATACTATAGCCCTGTAAATACTTATCTAACCTAATTAAGCAACATTTAGATCGGTTAAAAATTTTACCGCACCTTGCGGGTCGTGTGCATATGCGTCGGCGCCCATTTTTTGTGCCGCCTCTTTAGATAACGGCGCACCGCCGACAATAACTTTGGTAGCTGGGAAATTTGTTTTAATCTCTCCCACAATTTTGGACATGTTTGCCATAGTGGTAGTCAATAATGCGCTAAGACCAACCGAACAACCGGGATTTTCTTTAATAGCATTAATAAATTTTGCCGATTGAACATCGACTCCTAAATCAATTACTTCCCAACCACTTCCTTCAACCACCATAGAAACTAAATTTTTCCCGATATCATGCAGATCGCCGGCAACTGTACCTAAAACGAATTTCCCTTTCGCCTTAACTTTACCCAACTTAAAATACGGTTTGAGATGGGCCATCACTGCATTCATTGCCTTTGCAGACATTAACAATTCGGGAACAAACACTTCGTTTCTTCCGAATCTTTCTCCAATCCGGTGCATACCTTCGTTACATGCACGAAGAATGACATCCGGTTCAACACCCACTTCCAGGGCTTGTTTGGATAACTCATCAGCTCCGTCCTCTCCTTTCATATCATTCGGATAAGGAACGGATTTATTTATCTTACCACGTTCAATACACACACTAATTTTCTCAATAAACTCTTCCATTTTGAAACCTCTTTAAATGAATTTTTCGTTCGATAAAACTATATTTTTAAAATATAACGATGCTGATATTGATTAAATCAGCAAAACCGCCATACGATTAAAACTCTTCTGTACGGAATGGTGATGCCGGTAATCCTCCTTTATTAAATAAATTCGCTCCGGCAGGATTATCTGCCCAAGCATATCTTACAGCAACAGGATCTGAAATCTCATCGTTCCAAACAATAACTTTATTATTTTCGATCCTTGCTTGCGCCCATATAAAATGTTTGTCGGCACCCGCAATTGCAAAACTTTTCAGTTCTTTACCTCCTTTTGCAACCAAGCCTCCGTCAATATTATCAAAGGAAAGAATTATTTTATTTCCTTCTATTTTCATTGATTTATAAATCGGGCCGGAATAGTCGACAGTATCATCTCCATAAGCAACTTTTTCTGCTGCAAGAAAAAGCCGCCTACCTACATCTTTTTTATCCAATGGATGTATGTCATTCCATTCGCCGATATCGATTGCAACAGCCATTCCCGTGTTTGGTACGGAAAGTGCTTTTAGCTGGGCTTCGCGCAGTAATGCCCAGTTACTTTCCGAAGGCTTACTTTTTACTTCCATAAAATTGGGGAGTTGTACGAACAAAAACGGAAAGCCTGCTTGCCGGTCAGGTAGCTTTCTTTCATTCCATTTTGCTCTCCAATCGTTAATCATCGTAGTGAAGAGTTGGTTATAATCCTGTGGTCTGTCTGCATTGGATTCACCCTGATACCAGATTACACCTTTAATAGGATAATTTAACAACGGAGCAATCATTGCATTATATAAGCCTGTTGGCTTCCACCTGATGAATGTTTGTTCCATAAGCGGAGGCATTTCTGCCCCAAGGCGATACTTCCATTTCCCTTCTATGCTAAGAGTATCTCCATCTGCAACAATTGCATATAATTTATCCGGGACAAAACCGCCGATTCCTATGTTACTGATAACACGAACACAAACTGTGTTTTCACCTGGTTTTAATAACCCGGCAGGAATATCATATCTCCTCGGAGGATATTGATACCCAACAGTTCCTACGAACACACCGTTAATAAATGCTGAATCTGCGTCAACAATTCTTCCTAAGATTAATTTCGCCGATTTACCAATCATCGATGAAGGTATATCAACTTTCTTTCTGAACCACACAACTCCGTTTTTGTAGCCGAGCTTCGTATTTGCCCAGTAACCCGGAACTTGCATCGTTGACCAATCAGAGGTATTAAGAGATACATCATACCAAACATTTTGCTGATCCTTATAACCTTCATCTTCCTTTCTCAGCAAAGTATACCATGCTTCCATTCTTGCTCTATCGGCTTCTTCAATTTTAGTAATTAAAGTGTTGTCCTTAAACATCTGTGCTTCATTATAATATTTGGGAAACTTCTTAAGAGAATCCGCACTTATCCATGACTCCACAGGAGAACCACCCAAAGCCGAATTGATTAGTCCGATTGGAATTTTATATTTATTATAAATCTCTTTAGCAAAAAAGTAAGCTGCTGCAGAAAAGTCAGGAGTATTTTCCGGGCTTGCACTCTTCCAGCTTCCTAATGTTAAATCTTTCTGCGGACTATTAAAGTTATATTTATCGGGTACAAGAAACTGCCTGATATATTTATTTTCCGAATGCTCTATTTCACCCGGATAATTCCAGCTTACTCTCCTCATCGGTAATTCCATATTGGATTGACCCGAACAAACCCAAACATCACCCACCATTACATCATGGATGGTAATAGAATTGCTGGCGTCGATCTGCATTTCATAAGGACCACCAGCATTTAATTTTGGAAGTACAATACTCCAATCGCCATTATTATCTGCAACGGTTTTATATGTTGAATTGATAAAACGGATCGAAATTTCTTCTCCTTTGCTAGCCCAACCCCAAATTTTGACATCTGCATCGCGCTGCAAAACCATCCCGTCGCTAATGAGCCTAGGCAATTTTACCTGACTGAATGTTGAAGTAGTTATTACAAAGAGAAGAAGAACAATTATATTTTTCAGTTTCATAACAAAACTCATTTCATACTCCTTATTTCACATCTAGGTTTTGGGGTCTAACCAACCGGATATAATACACCGCTCCTGCAGTGCTGTGTGGTGCCGCTTGAAATTTTAGCCGAATATGATCTTTGCCTTTAATCATAGAGTCTGGAATTTTATACTCTACATCCTCGAACTTAGACTGATACCATCTGCCTGTATTATCCTCGGATGTTAATTTTTCATCATCTATATAAATATCAAACTTTCTGCTTCCCCATTCATAACCAAAATAACGAACCAATAAAGACAGATCTGTTTCGTCGTTTGTTTTTAGATTATAGCTGAAATATCCACCGTTACTTGCATCCCGCCAGAACTCATCTAAATTATTACCGGTATGTGAATTTGAGCTTCTAATTTCGTGATCAGCTTCCGGCTGCTGTTCACCGGGTGCAACAAAATCAATTGTTCGGTTTTCCAAAGCAAGTTTCACTTTTTCATCTGCAGCAATTGAATCAAGATATGAACGGTATTGCGTACCTGTTAACGCCATCCAATACATCATATATCTTGCATCATGAATTCGATAGAAAGGTTCCATCAAAACTTTTATAGGATTGATTATTTTTAGATGAGGAACAGTAAAAAAAAGCGGCTTGTCTTTTTCCGGAACTAATTCATCCGTTATTTTGGAAAGATCGTCTTCAATTAGTATCGGGGCTTTATCAATTGGAAGCCTTTTCCCACTCGGAATTTGTCCCCATCTACCGTCGTCGGCAATTAAACCGGCTAAATCTTCCGTTCCGGTTTTTGCTCCAAGAAGTATAGGACCGTGCAAAAATGCTATATATTCCGGCACGTTTGGTAAATGTTCAATTGTATTGTGCATCGGCAAAATAATTTGAATAACATCACCGGATTTCCAAAGACGGTCAATAGCAAAATAAGATGACGGATGTGACATAACATGCATAGTATCGCCGTTAACAATCACTTTTAAAGCTCCGTCTTTTACCCATGAGGGATATCGAATCATTAATGTAAATTTAGATATTCCTTCTCTAACCGTTAATTTAGTTTTCTCTTCATAAGGAAACTTTGTTTCCTGTTTTATTTTAATTCCCTTTGCCTTCCAATTTAATTCGGAAGCAATGAACAGATTTACAAACAGAGAATCATTTTGATGAGTATAAATTAATTGATTATACTTTCCATGATTTTCCATTCCTGTGCCTACACAACACCACATCGCTTCGTTAGGAGCAGAATAAACTCTGTAAGAACGCGGACGAACCGGAGTAAAATAAACATACCCGCCGTTTTCCGGATTTTGTGTCGATAATATATGATTGCATATTATCCTCTCATAGTAATCTATATACTTTGCTGAATGATTTGATCTGAATAAATCTTCAGTCAATTTAAGCATGTTATATGAGTTACATGATTCTGGACCTTCAACATCATTAATAAAATCG
Organism: uncultured Melioribacter sp.; assembly: GCA_964600175.1. GTDB lineage: Bacteria > Bacteroidota > Ignavibacteria > Ignavibacteriales > Melioribacteraceae > Pyranulibacter. Next base: position 7,090 of record CAZRIQ010000082.1, read on the forward strand.
ATGCATGCTTTTTTGCTTGGGAAATGTTCCTTTCTGCTATTTCCTCCAAATGCCAAGGTGCGATTTTTTGTAACTGTTTCCCAAAAGAAACTGCTGGCTTTTTCATATTCTTTATCATGAGTTAGTTCAGCTATTCTTTGAAAGCCTACAACTTTGGGAATCTGTGTATTCGCGTGTTTGTTATCAAGATTATCTATCCCGGCAGCCATTGGTTCAAGTAACGCTTTGTGAGAGAAACGTTTCGCAGCTGTCAAATACTTTTCATCTCCCGTCATTTGATACGCATCGGCAAAAATTTCATCCATTCCCCCATGTTCGGTATCAAGCATCGATTGCATTTGAGCGTCCGTCAATGCAGAAGTTATATTTATCCCCCAGTCGCAAAATTTTAGAAATATAGTTTTAGCTTCTTCATTCCCGGCGTATAACCATGCATCTCTTAATCCAGCATACATCTTATGTACATTATACCACGGCACCCACGCTGCACGGTATGCTTGGAAATCCCCGGTTTTTAACGTAGACCATATTACTTTACTATTTGGAACTCCGCCGATATATCCAACACCCCATTCAGGATGATTTGATGTGTTTATATCCTGGCAATTTTTGAGTTCCGATATCATATACTCCATTCGTTTCTTGTATTCGGAATTTCCTGTTGCAGCATAATTCATTGCCATTGCCGATAAATAATGCCCGCCAATGTGCCCGTCCAGTCCGGCCCAGTTGGAATAGCTCGGCGCTTTTAGTGTCAATCCGGCTTCTTTACGATAAGGAGCTAATAACCGGTCAACATTATATTTTAATAGAATTTTGATATTGAGATCGCGAGCATGTTTAAATGGTCCGTCAAGCAATGTTACATCGTGTAAAGGAAATTCATTTGAATATAATTTATCTTGAGCAAATAAATTATTGGATAAGAAAACAATGCAACATATTAAGGTTAATAGAAATGTTTTCATATTCTTTATCCTTCCAAATACTTTTAAAGTAACCAACATTTAAAATTACTTTTTGATTACTAAATAGTAAATCTACTTTTCATGTACCTAACTAGTGTGTTTCAGGAATCGGTACTGCAGCGGGTAAATAGCCCGCAGGTTTGCCAAAGACTGTAAACTCAATAATCCCAAGCGGTGTGGCTTTAGGCCAGTTCGT
>CAZRIQ010000083.1:0-8195 GCA_964600175.1 uncultured Melioribacter sp.
TATTTCCTTCGCCCGGCTTGGGATTCAACTTCTGAATTAAGTCGATTGTACTTCTTAGGGTTTCTCTTGTAAGGTCAAGATTTTTTTGAATGGCTTCAAAACGCCTATTTGCAAAATCATCGAAATGTTCGGCTAAGATTTTTTCTGCGAGGTATGAAAAATAAGGATCGTACGATGAATTTCTTATTTGGATTAGCAAACATTCTTGCAGATTGCGAGAGGCAATGCCAACCGGTTCCAGTAATTGAAGTTGCTTCAATACTTTTTCCACATCTTCAACGGGAATATCAATATGTTCAAAAAGTTTCAGATCGTTTACCAGCCTTTGCAAGTCTTCTTTGAAGTAGCCGTCTTTGTCCAGGCTGCTGATAATGTTTTCGCCGAGGATGGTTTCATTCTCGGAGAGTTCCAGCATGTGAAGCTGGTCAATTAAAAGTTCGCGCAGGCTTTTACGCTGCGGGGCAATAGGACGGGTTTTTTCTTCATCTTTTGAGCGATTCAATTTGTTGGAATCGATATCTTCGTCGTTCATATAGTCTTCAACACTGAACTCGTCGTCGCTGTTATCGTAATCATCTTCATCATCGAGAGAGTCTTTTTCTTCCGGGGATTCCTCTTCTTCTTTTAATTCCATTTCCTCGTCGAGCGTTTCCTCGAGAAGAGGGTTTAACTCCAGTTCGGTTTTGATCCTCTGTTCCAAGGCCATAGTATTTAACTGCAGAAGCTTCTGATATTGAATCTGCTGCGGCGATAATTTCTGTTGTAATGCAAGTCGTTGTTGCAGCGATAACATTCCTAAACCCTCATCAAATTTTTTATTTTGCTAAACCATGCTTTGCCAAATTCTCTTTTGAGAGCTTCTTTACAGAAGTCTAATACGCTTATGTCTGTTTTTTCTCCCAACTCAAGGGCCGGCTCACATTCGTGGTATTTTTCATACCGTAAAACCGTTCCGCCAAAGTGCCCGACTCGAATCGGGAATAAATGGCAGGAAATCGGTTTTATAAAATTTGTTTTGCCGTCGCGGTACGCTTTTTCGATTCCGCATTTTGCAATCCCATTCTCCCAAGTAACAAAGACACATGCCTTGTCGTTAATACTCCTTGTCATAAGTTCACCGTGCATATCCATCCAGAATCCGTTTTCTTCAATTTCTTTTACGTGCTCTTTGGAAAGATAATTTTTCACTACCGGCAAAACGTTATTGATTTCGTCGATTTCTTCATCTTTTAACGGGGCACCAAACTTGCTTTCCATCGTGCAGCAGGCGCCTTTACATTTGTTGAGATCGCATGCAAACCTGGTTTCCGTGATCTCGGAACTCGCGAAAATGTCGTCTATTTCTATAAAATCTAATTGCATAAAAACGGAATAAATTTTGCTAAAGATACAAATTTTGTTTCACCAAATAAAACCATAGTTTTGAATAACGCACAAAGAGTGTTCTGAGACAAGGGGAATTTTGTATGGAATTTAAGAATAAAACGATTCTAATAACGGGTGCTTCGTCGGGAATTGGTAAGACAATCGCAAAAGAATTATCAAAAAAGGACTGCAATCTTATTTTAATTTCGAGACGTAAGAATTTTTTGGATGATCTTAAGAAGGAATTGGGGGGAAGCGGTAATTCAATTCTAGTGATTCAATGTGACGTTGCGAGGAAAGAAGAAGTTGTAAAAGTGTTTGAAAGAATAGAGAGTGAGAAATTGAAAGTTGATGTTGCAATTTTGAATGCCGGCGTAGGACATGAAATGAAAGTTGAAAATTATAATTCGGGATTTGCAGAGGAAATTCTCAACGCGAATTTTTTAGGCATGATTTATTTTATTGAACAACTCGTTCCCGGATTCATTAAAAGGAAAGAAGGAATTATTGCCGGTGTTTCAAGTCTTGCCGATAACCGCGGTTATTCCGGCAGCGGATTTTACTGTGCAAGCAAAGCAGCTGTTTCTACTTATTTGGAGGGGCTGCGGGTTGAATTAAAGCCGCACGGTGTTAAAGTTATAACAGTGAAGCCCGGGTATGTAAAAACGCCAATGACAGACAAGAATAAATTCGCGATGCCGTTTCTTATGCCGGCAGATAAAGCGGCAAAGATAATCGTTGAGGGAATTAGAGAAGAAAAAAGAATAATCCAGTTCCCCTTGCCAATGGTTTTGCTTACAAGGTTGATTGGACTACTGCCGGGAAGTGTTTATGAATTTTTGGCAACTAGAGTGAAATACAAATGAAAACTATAAATAGAATTTACACGAAATATTTTTACGTTGTCGTATGGCTGGTACTGATGTTTGGTCTTGCTTCCTGCAGCAAAGATACGGTTAATTCTCCTGTTGAACCTACATTGACCGCAAGAGGACAGTTAATCGGTTTTTCTACTAACGGAACTTACAAAGTTCAACAGCTTCAAGAATATCTTGATTCATACGGGGTCGGTTCTCAATACAATATAACGCTCAAATACGACGTTAACATTTATAAAATTGTCTACAGCACTATTGACCCGGAAGGAAACATAATAAAGGTTTCGGGAGCGATCTTTGTCCCAAAAGGACAGAATAATCTACCGTTAATTAGTCTACAGCACGGAACGCAGACAAACAGGAATAGTGTAGCATCTGTCGCACCGCTGGTTTCGCCGGACGGTTTTGTTGCGGCATCGCTCGGTTATTATGCCGTTGTTCCTGATTATATAGGCTTGGGAGATTCTCAAGTGTTGCATCCGTACCATTATGAAAAATCTTCAGCCGATGCAGTTGTTGATTTGATTATAGCCGGTCGGGAATACGCAAAACAAAATAGTATAGATTTGAATGGGCGGGTATTTTTAGCCGGTTATTCGGAAGGCGGTTATGTAACCCTTGCAGCTCAAAAAGAAATTGAACAGAACTACTCGAACGAAATTGAATTGACTGCTTGTGCCCCGATGGCAGGCGCTTACGATCTGAATTTAACTGCGCAATCAATTCTTCAAAATAGAACTTACAACGAACCTTCTTTTCTTGCTTTTCTAATTTATGCCTACAACGAAATTTACGGCTGGAATAGGCTTGGTGATTTTTTTAATTCTCCTTATGCCGAGAGAATTCCGGGATTGTTTGACGGCACGAAATCAATATCTCAAATAGATGCTTCCCTTACGACGGATTTAACGTTATTGTTCAAGCAGAATTTTGTTCAAAATTATTTAGCCGGAAATGAAACGGCGGTTTCCACGGCGTTGGAAGAGAATAGTTTGATTAGCTGGGTTCCTAAAACGCCGATAAGATTTTACCACGGGAATGCCGATGAGTACGTACCGTATCAAAATTCCGTTGAAGCGAAGAACTACTTTCAGGCTCACGGTGCGGATGTTGAACTTGTAACAATTGAGGGCGGCACGCACGAGTCATCGGCCATACCGAGTATTCTTGATGCGGTGGAATGGTTCGAATCTTTGAAACTTAGCAAGAAGATGCTTGCTGTTGTGAGGTAGTTAGAAGGTGTTTTTGTAGGGTCGAGGTTACCCTGCCTACCGCAGGCAGGCTCGGCCCCACCATGACTTGATAGATCCTACGAGATCATTTAATGTAAACTCTTGGCACTCTCGTATTAATATTAGTTAGAATCTCGTACGGAATTGTTCCCGCCCACGCGGCTAGTTCTTCAACAGTGATTGAATTTTCTCCGTCGCTCCCGATCAGGATAACTTCGTCGCCGTTGTATGCGCTGTCGTTTTCAATATTTACTACAATTTGATCCATAGGAATGGTGCCGACTACCGGGTAACGTTTTCCGTTCAGCAAAACTTCGGCTTTGTGATTCATACTTCTCATGTAACCGTCGCCGTAACCGACCGGCACAGTAACAGCGCGAACGTTGTGATCTGTTTTCCATGTAGAACCGTAACCAACCGGGTGACCGGGTGTTATCACTTTAAAGTAGACAACTTGTGATTTCCACGTTAATGCCGGTTTTACTTCAATTGTTTTTTTAACTTCTGCCGAAGGATAAACGCCGTAAAGCATTATACCGGGGCGAACCATGTCTAGATTTGCTTCCGGCATCTGCAGTATTGCGCCTGAGTTTGATATATGCCTGAGGGGAGGTTTTAGAGAATGTTTTTCAAAAAAGTGTAGTACTTCGGTAAATCTTTCAAGCTGATGTTTTGCATGATCGAGATTGTTTGATTCCGAATTTGCAAAGTGAGAAAAAATTCCTTCTACGTTTACGTTTTTACATTTTAAGGAAGCTTCAAGAAATTTTTCTGCATTGTAATAATGAACGCCCAGTCTTTCCAATCCGGTATCTATTTTCAAATGTACTTTTGCTTTTGTTTTCATCTGCCCGGCAATGTCGTCAATTTGTTTCAGTTTCTCTATCGAAGAGGCAGTGATAGTGAGATTGTGTTTTAAAAATAACGGGACCTGGTTTCCCAGAATTCCTCCCAAAACCAGGATCGGCGTTTTAATTCCGGTATCTCTTAAAAGTATTCCTTCCTCAAGAACCGCGACGCCGAGATAATCAGCTTTTAACGCTTCCATTAACTTTGCAACGCGTACCAAACCATGACCGTATCCGTTAGCTTTTAGTATAGGCATTACTTTGGCGGGGGAAACGTAGTTTTTTATTTTCCCGAGATTTTCAGCGAGAATTTTTAAATCTATTTCCAAGTGCGTAGGTCGGATAATTTCATCGACGCTTATAACCGGGTAATTAACGGAATCGTTCATTCGCTTATTAATTATTAATTAATGCAAAAATAAGATATTTACTGAAGAATAGAGCGGCTCGTAATTATTTCTTTTTATCAAAAAGAATAATTGTTTATACGTAAAAAACATTGAAAAACCCCAGATATATGCAGGATCGTAATAGTTGATAATAAAGCTTTTATTTGCAAAGTTTGACCGAGGGAATGGAGACAATAGAGCAATATAAAGCATAAAGAATTTTTTATTAACAGATAATTGATAAATATTGGATAACATTAGCATCGTTGAAATAATAGGTTATGTAGCGTCTGTTCTGATTGCCGTATCGCTGATGATGAGCTCAATTTTGAAATTGAGAATCATTAATCTATTCGGTTCCTTCGTTTTTGCAATTTACGGATTAATTATAAACGCATACCCGGTTGCGGCTGTAAATTTCTTTATCGCAATTATTAACATTTACTACCTCTTCGAGATTTATTCGCGAAAAGAATATTTTAAAGTTTTGGAAGTTGAACCGGAAACCGAATACTTAAAAAACTTTCTTTCTTTTTATGAAACCGATATCAAAAAGTATATGCCTTCGTTCACGTTTTCCGTTTCGAAGGAGAACATTGCGTTTTTTGTCTTGAGAAACATGGTTCCTGCAGGGTTGATAATTGCAAAAAAGAACATCGATGCCACTGTGTTTGTCGAACTTGATTATGTTATACCGGGCTATAGAGATTTCAAAATAGGGAAGTTTGTTTACAACAAGATATTCAGCGAGATGGATGTGAAGGAAATAAGCTCGAATCCCGGCAACGAAAATCACGAGAAGTATTTGAAGAGGATGGGTTTTAGAAAAAAAGAAGTGGAAGGAAAAACAATCTATTCATTGATTACGAGTCAATAATTTTTAGAGGTGTCAAATGAGAAAAACTGTTTATTCTATCGTTTCCGTAATGATTGCGTTGTTTTTGTTCTATTCCCCAATTACGGCAAGCGTTAAGTCTGTTAAATCGAAGGACGGAGCTGAAATCCGGTATGACGATAAAGGCGAAGGCGAACCGGCACTTGTTTTTGTTCACGGCTGGAGCTGCGATAAATCGTATTGGAAAAATCAGTTCGATGAATTTTCAAAAGATCACAAAGTAATTATAATTGATCTGGCGGGACACGGTGAATCCGGCATGACGAGAAAAGATTATACCGTGCAGGCATTCGGTGAGGATGTTGCGGCGGTTGTGAATAACCTGGATATCAAAAAGGTAATTCTGATCGGTCATTCGATGGGAGGAGCGGTAATTTTTGAAGCGTATAAATTGCTAAAAGATAAAGTCGTTGGCTTGATCGGTATCGACACGTATCAATCGCTGGGGGCAAAATTTCCCGAAGATCAATTGGAAAAGTTTTTGGAGCCGTTTAAAACAGATTTTGTTAATCAAACAAAAATGTTTGTAAAGACATTGTTTTCACCGGATGCGGATTCAAGTTTGGTAGAGAGAGTTGCGAATGATATGTCTTCGGAACCGCCGGACATTGCTCTTAGCGCAATGTCAAATTTATTTCATTACGATGAAACGGGTGTGTTAAAGGAAATTGATGCGCCTGTAATTTCTGTCAACGGAACACATATTCCTACAAACGAAGAGAACAATAAAAAGTTATTGAAGAATTACAAGCTGCTGCTGGTTCAGGGAAGCGGGCATTTCCCCATGTTTGAAAAACCGGATGAATTTAACACCAAACTTCACGAAGCAATTGATGAATTAACCAAATGAAATTTTTAGCTCTTGAAAGGGAATTAAAGGGAAAAAAGGCCAAGGACTTTGAGCCGCACTTAAAGTCAGAAGCGAAAAAGGTTTGGGATTACTATAAGAAAGGAATCATAAGAGAAATTTACTTTACGAAGGAAAACCATACGGCGGTTATAATATTAGAATGCCAAAATAAAAAACGTGCTGTTCAGGTTTTGAATTCTCTTCCCCTCGTTAAAAATAAGTTAATTGCCTTTGACGTTTTTGAACTTATTGTTTACAACGGCTTAGAAAGGTTGTTTGCTTAAACAACAACGCCGTCGTTAAGTTTGAACAAGCCGTTGGTTTTCTACTTTCATAATCCTTTGCCGGTAATCAATAAGCGAGCGGGGGTAATTTTCTTTCATTAGGGGCGACGAGATAAGAAAATCTGCCGAAGACCGGTTGCATGCTACGGGAATGTTGTAAACTACTGATATTCTGAGGAGAGCCTTAATGTCCGGGTCGTGCGGCAACGGTTCCAACGGATCCCAAAAGAAAATTAGAAAATCTATATCACCTTCGGCAATTTTCGCACCGACTTGCTGGTCTCCTCCGAGCGGGCCGCTTTTAAATCTGTAAACTTCCAGATTTAACTCTTTGGATATTATGCTGCCTGTTGTGCCGGTGCCGAACAACTTATGTTCAGCTAACAAATCTCGGTTGAACTTTGCCCATTCGAGCAGATCAATTTTTCTGTTATCGTGTGCAATCAAAGCAATCTTTTTTGTCTTTTCCATTTTGACTATTCGTGTGTTCATCAAGCATTCTCCTTTTAAGGATTGTTCGGGAAATAATATGCGATTCCCGGAAAAAATTTAGCTACAGATAAGCTATAAAGCAAACAACTTGTGTTATTTTTAAAACAAGTTTTGATACTGATCTTTCTCGGCATATTTTTGTTTGATTAACTTTGATTACTCAAGTTATTCATGGTTTATATAAACCGTTAAAACGGTTATAAATCTTTGCTCTTTTTTACTAACCCACGACTTAAGTCGTGGGTTAATGAAAGGAATAATAACTTATGGCAACCGTTTCAACGGCTTTTCCCTTATTAATATTTAAGCGATTAACTGGAGTCAATTAATATTTGTAGAAACAGAATATTGGAGTGACGGTCTGTTAATGAGTTCATATTATAAGATAGATATTCTATTTGAAGATGATGACCTATTAGCAATTAATAAGCCGGCGGGAATTTCATCCGCACACGAAAGTAAAAAATCAAATTTGTCTCTTTACGATCTCGTGCAAAAAAACTTGAATCAAAGATTATTTATTGTTCACCGGCTGGATAAAGAAGTTAGCGGTGTAATTCTTTTTGCAAAGAATGCGGAGACGCACAAACAATTAAACGAATTGTTCGCATCAAGGAATGTTAAGAAAATCTATACCGCCGTTGTCCATGGAAGCGTTGAGAACGATTCCGGTATAATTGAAAAACCAATTAGGGAATTTGGTTCAGGTAGAATGGGAATAGACCATAAAAATGGAATCCCATGTAAAACAGAATATAGAGTAACCAAAAGATTCAAAGACACAACTTTGTTGGAGATTTTACTTCATACCGGCAGAAGGCACCAGATACGAGTTCATCTATATAGTATCGGGCATCCTGTAGTTGGAGATCTGAAATACGGTGATAAGAATCTTCAAAGCAATTTTCCACAGCTCATGCTTCACTCATCGAATATCGAGTTCGTTCTCAACAAGAAAATTT
>CAZRIQ010000084.1:0-8183 GCA_964600175.1 uncultured Melioribacter sp.
CAACACGGCTTTCAATTTCTTGCCTTTGCCGACCTGTTCCCCCACAAAACGGTTACGGCTGTGTTTGCTCATGCAGGTTACTATCAAGTCGCCCATCCCCGACAAGCCGGAAAAAGTTTCGGGATTCGCTCCGAGATAAATTCCAAGCCTGGAGATTTCCGCTATGCCGCGCGTCATTATAGCCGCTTTGGTGTTGTCTCCGAATTTTGCACCGTCAACTATGCCTGCTCCGATCGCAATTACATTTTTAAGAGCCCCGCCGTATTCAACACCTAAAATATCTGTGGAAGAGTAAACTCTAAAGTAGGACGTCATGAACGTTGCCTGTATTTGCTTTGCAGTTTTAATCTCGGATGATGCGGCAACAACCGCAGTAGGAATTTTCCTGCTTACTTCTTCGGCATGACTCGGCCCGGAAATAACACCGATTGCCGATTCGTCAATATCTTTTATCTCGTCTTTAATTACCTGCGATACCGTCATCAAAGAATTTTTCTCAATCCCTTTGGCGACACTTACAAAAGTTGTGTTCTTGTAATCGTGCTTTTTAATGTCTTTTAAAACTCCCCGTACAAACTGGGTAGGAATTGCAATGACGATCATGTGTTTGTTCAAACATGAGAATTCGAGATCGTGTGTGATGTTTATTTCTTTTGGGATTTTAATTCCCGGCAGGTAAATTTTGTTTTCCCGGGACCGGTTGAGACTTTTAGCATAACCCCTTTTGTATTCCCAAAGGGTTACTTCGTGTCCGTTAAAATGAAGAAGAATTGCTAAGGTAGTGCCCCAGCCGCCCGCACCGAGTACCGTTACTCTCATTCTCGTGAGCCTATGGCTTGGTTATTTATGTTTTTTAAATAGAGATATCCTGTTCTCGGTTCCCTGTAAAAGCCTGCCGATATTTTTACGATGTGTAAATATAACCAGCATAACCACTGCCGTTACAAACGGCAAGATTGTGTTGTAACTTTGGACATGCGCATTAAAGACGTTTTCTCTAAGCACAAGTATAACCGGAACGGAAATTGCCGCTGCTAATGAACCCAGTGAGATATAACGTGAGAGTGATACAACAATAACAAATACTGCTAAAGCCAGAAGCATGTCGACAGTAATAATAGTGATTAGAAATCCCAGGGCAGTTGCAATTCCTTTCCCACCCTTGAAACCTGCAAAGACCGTCCAGATATGACCGATAACCGCCGACACCCCACAGATGATTTGAACCAATGTGAAATCATCGAACGGCGTGATATTAGGGAAAGGGAAGTTATCCAAATACATACGTGCGATGAAAATTACAACGATTGCACCTTTCAGCGCATCAAAGAGGATGGTTAGAGTACCGTATTTCCAGCCGAGAACTCTAAACACATTTGTTCCCCCGGCGTTGCCGCTGCCGTAATTTCTAATATCTATTCCCCGGACTAATTTACTTATTATAATACTTGTCGGGATTGATCCTGCCAGATAGGAAAGAATTATTATAACAAGAAGATTTAACATAAAATTAACCTCTATTTAAGCAGCAAATTAGATAAAATGTTTTTTATATACAATGATAAATATCTTATTGCCGTATTATCGCGTAATTCTCCGAAATAGTTCAATATCATCGTCCGATGTTATCTTAATATTGAGTGACGAACCTTCGACTATTTTAACCTGACAGCCGGCTCTTTTTACCAGCATCGATTCATCCGTCCCAATGAAATTTTCCTTTGCTGCTTTCTCGAATGCAGCTTTGAGATTTTTATATAAAAATATCTGTGGTGTCTGTGCGTAATAGATTTCGTTTCTATCGATGTACTCCGCAACGGATTCTTCTCCTTTGATAAGAGTATCCCTTGCTTTTATAGCCACGACGACATTTTCATACTCTTTTGCCGTTTCGATCGCTTTGTTCAGAATGTTTGGGGAGAGAAGTGGACGAACTGCATCGTGAACTGCAATGAGATCATCTTCTTTGGCCTTAATTGACTCCAAGCCTTTCCGCACGGAATGCTGTCTTTCCGAACCGCCTTCGACAATTTTGGTTACTTTGTTCAGCTTGTATTTCTCGACGATCTCATTAAGAAGTTCGAAATAATCTTTTTGTGCAACGATGACTATCTCATCGATTTGTTTGCTCTGCTGGAAAATTTCGAGAGTGTAGGCAATTAATTCCTTCCTGTGAAATTTCATGTATTGTTTGGGAAGCGGAGTGTTAGTCCGCTTGCCTGTTCCCCCGGATGGAATTATTGCATATACCTTCATAGTTAAACTATCAGCATTGCATCGCCGTAACTTAGGAACCGATATCCTTCCCTTAATGCTTTTTTGTATGCCTTCATTATGTGTTCAAATCCACCGAATGCGGCTGCAAGCATAAGAAGCGTAGATTCCGGAGCGTGGAAGTTGGTGATCAATTTTTTCGCGATTTTAAAGTCGTACGGCGGAAAAATAAATTTATCGGTCCAGCCGAAATTCGGTTTAACGAATCCTTCGGCGGTCACACTGCTTTCTAATACTCTTGTTGTGCTTGTTCCTATTACAAAAATATTTTTCTTTTCCCCGATGGCTTTATTAATCACTTTTGCCGAATCTTCCGTTATTTCGAAATACTCTGAATCCATTCTATGTTTTGTAAGATCTTCTACTTCAACGGGTCTAAATGTTCCGAGCCCAATATGAAGTATAACGGAAACAACTTTAATACCTTTCTTATTCATCTTCTTTACAAGCTGAGGAGTGAAATGAAGTCCGGCTGTCGGAGCTGCAACCGAACCGTCGACTTGGGCAAAGATTGTTTGGTAGTTTGCGCGGTCCGCCGGTACGAGATCCCTTTTAATATAAGGCGGAAGGGGAGTAGCACCGATACTTTCAATTGCTTCAAAAATATCACCGGCATCTTCATTGAAGCGCACGGTTCTTCCGCGGGATGTGGTGTTATCTATTACTTCACACCAAAGATTATCATTGAAGTAAATCCTGTTGCCGATCCTGACTTTTCGTGCCGGGTCGACAATAACATCCCAGATTTTTTCTTCTTTGTTCAATTCACGCAGGACAAACACTTCTATCTTTGCATTTGTTCTTTCCTTCTTCCCGAAAAGTCTTGCCTGCATTACTTTACTTTCGTTTGCAACAAGTACATCGCCCTTATTCATATAATCGACTATATTGGAAAACACTTTATGATCAATTTCACCTGTTTTACGATTGAGCACCAATAACTTCGCTTTATCTCGCGGACTTGCCGGAAATTTTGCAATTGCACCTTTCGGCAGGTTGTACTTGAAATCAGAGAGTTTCATTTTTTCTTCTAACATCTTACTCCCGCTTTTTTATTAGCTTTGGGTTAAGCGCTTACTTATTTATTAAAATAGGGACGGCCGGAGCCGTCCCCCATAATTAATAATTATTTCTTTTTGGACTTCTTAGATGATTTCTTACTTTTTTTCTTTTTACTTTTTTTCGAACCGGAAGCTCCCAGTAATGCTGCTCTTGCAGCAGCCAAACGGGCAATAGGAACTCTAAACGGTGAACAGCTTACGTAGTTCATTCCTACTTTGTGGCAGATGTTGATTGAATCCGGGTCGCCGCCATGTTCGCCGCAAATACCGACTTTTAAATTCGGTCTTGTTTCGCGACCGAGTTTCGTTCCCATAGCTACTAATTTGCCAACACCGTTTGGATCGAGACTTTCGAACGGATCTTTTGGCAGAATTTCTCTCTCAACATATTTCGGTAGGAACTTGCCTGCGTCGTCTCTCGAAAGACCGAATGTCGTTTGTGTTAAATCGTTTGTTCCGAAGCTGAAGAATTCTGCTACTTGTGCAATTTCGTCGGCAGTTACCGCAGCACGGGGTAATTCAATCATTGTTCCAACAAGGTAAGGAACTTTCATTCCTTTTTCTTTGAACACTTCGCCTGCAACTCTTCTTACAATTTGTTCCTGCAGTTTTAATTCGTTTACATGACTGACAAGAGGAATCATTATTTCCGGTTTTACCTTGATGCCTTTTTGAGCGACGTTAACAGCTGCTTCAAAAATTGCTCTTGCCTGCATTTCGGTAATTTCAGGGAAACTGATTCCGAGACGGCATCCTCTGAATCCCAACATTGGGTTGAACTCTTTCATCGCTTCTATTTTCTCTTTTATTTTTTCTGCAGACATATTCAGTTCACGGGCAACTTCATCAATTTCATATTCTTCATGAGGTAGAAATTCATGTAGAGGCGGATCAAGTGTACGAACCGTAACCGGTCTGCCCGCCATTACTTCAAAGATTCCTTCGAAGTCTGCCCTTTGGTATGGAAGCAATTTATTCAGAGCATTCTTTCTTGCCTCTTCGCTTTCGGAAAGAATCATTTCACGGACGTTCAAAATTCTTTCGCCGCCAAAGAACATGTGTTCCGTACGGCATAGACCGATTCCTTCAGCACCAAATGCAATCGCATTCGCCGATTGATCCGGCTGATCTGCATTTGTTCTGACGCCCAATGTTCTGATTTGGTCCGCCCATTTCATCAAACTGTCGTATGTTTGGAAAATTTCCGAATCTGCCGGACTCAATTCTTTAGTGATCAATACTTGAATAACTTCCGATGGTTTGGTTTCCAACTGACCGAGAATAACTTCGCCTGTCGTTCCGTCTATGGAGATGTATTCCCCTTCGCGGACAACCTGGTCTTTGCCTTCAGCTCTCATTGTACCGTTCTTATAATCGATATTGAGAGTTCCGCAGCCGGCAACGCAAACCTTTCCCATTTGTCTTGCAACAAGAGCGGCATGGGAAGTCATTCCGCCTCTTGCGGTTAGAATACCTTCAGCGGCGTTCATTCCCTTAATATCTTCCGGGGAAGTTTCAATACGAACGAGAATTACTTTTTCGCCCTTAGCAGCCATCTCTTCTGCGTCTTGAGCAGAGAAAGCAATTTTACCCGATGCTGCACCCGGACCGGCGTTCAATCCTTTTGCAAGAAGTCTTCCGCTTTCAACTGCATTTCTTTTTTGATTGAGATCAAAGATCGGTCTTAACAATTGGTTTAATTGGTTCGGCTCAATTCGTAGCAATGCGTCTTCTTTCGTTATCAGTCTCTCTTTTACCATATCGGCAGCCATTTTAATTGCAGCGAATCCGGTTCTCTTTCCAACACGGCATTGAAGCATCCACAATTTTCCCTGCTGAATTGTGAATTCGATGTCCATCATCTCTTTATACTGTTTCTCAAGGATGGATCTAATTTTAAAAAGCTGCTTATAGACTGCCGGGTTATCGTTTTGCAGATCGGCAATCGGAAGAGGAGTACGGATACCCGCTACAACATCTTCGCCCTGTGCGTTGAAAAGGTATTCGCCGTAGAAAATATTCTTGCCGGTTGCGGGGTCGCGCGTGAATGCAACACCGGTTCCCGAATCTTCACCCATGTTACCGAATACCATTGACTGGACATTTACTGCAGTTCCCCAGCTTTCAGGGATGTCGTTCAATTTTCTATAAACAATTGCACGGTCGTTCATCCATGAACCAAATACCGCACCGATAGCGCCCCAGAGTTGTTCCATCGGGTCTTCCGGGAAATCACTTCCGGTGATATTTTTAATTTCAGCTTTAAATTCAGCCACTAATTCTTTCAAATGATCGGCATTTAATTCGGTATCTTTTGTTGCACCCGCTTGTTGTTTCTTTCTGTCGAGAATTACTTCGAACGGATCGTGATCGTGTTTGTCTTTCGGTTTTAATCCAAGCACAACATCGCCGTACATCGAAACGAATCTTCTGTAAGAATCATAAGCAAAACGCGGGTTGTTTGTTTTTGCAATCAGACCCTGAACAGTTGTATCGTTCAAACCGAGGTTGAGGATTGTGTCCATCATACCCGGCATAGAAGCTCTTGCACCGCTTCGTACGGAAACCAACAATGGATTTTCCGCATCGCCGAACTTAGCTCCCATTTCTTTTTCGATTCTCTTAAGTGATTCCAGAACACTTTTTTTCAGTTCTTTGGGATAAGAATTTTTGTGTTGATAATAATAAGTACAAATTTCGGTTGATAGAGTGAAACCTGCAGGTACAGGTAGTCCTATATTAACCATTTCTGCTAAATTAGCACCTTTGCCGCCCAGTAGAGCTTTCATGTCTGCTTTTCCATCAGCACGTTTACCGCCAAAAAAGTAAACGTACTTCGGCGTACTTTTCTTTGCCATTTACATTACCTCCAATAAATTGATTATGATTATTTATTCCGACATTTAGTTAAATGTTTCCAACAATAATTTTTCAAATTCCGCTTGTTCATCAATGTTCAACTCGATCTTCAAGTAATAGATGTCGATATCGTCCAGTTCCTTTGCAAAGTTTGTAAACTTAACTGCATCTTTTTGTGTTGTAAGTACCGAGTATGCGTTTGTCTGGTAAAATTTTTTCCTGATATCCTGTATTTCTTTATGAGTATAGTTTTTGTGATCAGTAAAAATCATTTTGTTCGTGAAATCTATTTTGTTATTCTCAAGAACGTTTAGGAAAGAGTGCGATTTCGCTACACCGCACACAACTAAACTCTTCTGTCCTTGAAACTCTTTTATATCGTAGTAGTGATGTGTTTTCACATCAAATATCCCGACTGTTTTATAAAAACCGTGAAAAACTTTCTTCCCTTCGAAATAGGACTTTAATTTTTTTGGGATTTTTTCTTTCCCGGAAAATTTACGATTAAGGATTACCGCATCGGCTCTTTTTACAGATTCGAATGGTTCTCTCATAGAACCGAGCGGAAGCATTATTTGTTCAACCCGACTTTCCTTTAGTAAAAATCTTTGGTCCATCATTATGATGTCGAGATCCCTATGAATCCATCTATGCTGAAATCCGTCGTCTAAGATTACCGAATCGACTTTTGCATCTTTAATAAATTTTTTCGCACCTTCAACGCGTCTTTCGCTTACTGCTGCCGGCAGTTTAACTTCATCCGCAACAAAATATATTTCGTCGCCGCATTCATTTACTTTGGTGAAAATTTTCTTCCCGTCTGAAACAAGTAGGTAACCTCTCGAATCTCTTCTATAACCCCGGCTTAAAACTCCCGTTTTTATTTTTTTGTTTTTCAAAACATTTGCAACATAGATCACGGCAGGTGTTTTACCGGAACCGCCAACAGTTATATTGCCGATTGAGATAACTTTTGTCGGGATTTTTGTAATGGGGAAAAGTCCCGAGTCAAAGAAGTAATTTCTTAGTCTAACGATTATAGAATAAACGAAAACCAAAGGCGACAATATGATTCTTATTATGTCGAACAAAGTTTAATTGCTTCCTCTCTTAACTTGTTTAATTGTTTCTCGCATTCCAAAATTAAATTATTCGTTTCTTCATAAGATAATTTCGGATCGATTCTAATCGGTTCGGAAAAAACAACATTCACCGTGCTGAAAGGGTACGGTACTTCGAAATTATCCCAACTTTTTAACACTTTCTTTCTGCAGCATGAAATTCCTACAAGCAGTAAAGGGACATTTTTTGTCTTAGCTGTCACTACCGCACCGGCTTTCATTTTGTAAATGGGTCCGGTAGAGCCGTCCGGTGTAATTGCAACCGAGTATCCTTCTTCAGCAAGTTCCGTTAAAAGTATAAGTGCTTCTTTACCGCCAACGTGACTTGAACCTCTTACAACCTTGTAACCCCATTTCTTCAGAATCTTTTCCAGGATATCGCCGTCTTTACTTTTACTTACAAGTGCCGCAATATTTGTTTGATAATGAAGATACCACCCGATTAACATTGTTCCGTGCCAGAAAGCGGAAACAAAATTTTGTTTCTCATTTTCAAGTTTCTGAAGAGATTCATAATTCTTGTAATTAATTCTGACCGTCTTCAGCAACAAATTTATCAAAGAACTAAGGATCGTTAATCCCAAAACATAAAATATTTTTTTCCTAGTCTCTTTAAGCTTCATTTAGCCGCGCAATTATTAATTCTGCCGCACGTTTTGATGCCCCCGGCTCACCGAGTTTTTCTTTCACTTGGGACAGTTTATTACGCAAAAAATTGTAGCGATCCGGGTTTTCCAAAATCTCTTTGCATGATCTATATATTTTTTCTTCCGTCACATCGGTTTGAATAAGTTCTTTTACAATCTCTTCTCCGGCGATAATATTTGCCATTGCAATATTATCTATGCTTGCAAGCGACCTTCCGATC
>CAZRIQ010000085.1:0-8173 GCA_964600175.1 uncultured Melioribacter sp.
TCGAAAGAGTATAAAATTGCACCGTGATGAGGTGTGAGTTTATAATTATAAAATGCAAAAACTAGGATAGAATTTAACGGCATACATGATCTTATTCTTTATCTTGCTCTTGATCTATTCGCTATTCCAAATTAAGAACAAGAGCACTAATAAGAGTAAAAATTCACTCTACTTGGGGTAACATAGTAATTAATAGGAGATTTCGAACAACGGTATATATCCCCCTTTCTCGACGATTTGCTGTCCCTCCGGACTCAACACCCAGTCAATAAATTTCTTCACAATTCCTTCGGGCGAATCCAGAACATAAAAATGGAGATACCTGATGATGGGATATTTGCCGTTCCTAACATTTTCTTCCATCGGGGCAACGCCGTTCACTTTTATATGTTTGAGCCCCTTTGCCAAACCGATACCGCCGTAACCGACCGCATTTACATTATCCGCAACGGCTTCAATCAGTGCGTTCATAGTAGGTTCGGTTTCGGCTTTATCGCAATAATCGTCTTCCTGCAGAACATGTTCTTTCAGATACAAATACGTGCCTGAATTAGGATTTCTGATTACAGGCTGAATAACATCGTCGTTGCCGCCGAATGTTTTCCAATTTGTTGCCTTGCACGTGAAAATTTTCTTGAGGTCATCCATTGTTAAGTTATTAACCGGATTATCGGGATTTAAATAAATACTCAAAGCATCTTTTGCAACGATGTACGAGATTCCGATTTTTTTGTACTGATCGGCTAAAATTTTTACTTCGTCATATTTTAAATTCCGGGAAGCGGTACAGATATCAACTTCATTTCTTATCAGCGCTCTAACACCGCTTGCAGTCCCACCACCTTCCACATAAACCGAAACACCGGGATTCAACTTCATATATTCAGCCGCAAGCATTTCGGTTAGCTGCAGCATTGTTTCCGAACCTTTTAGACGGATGGTCCCGACAGCAACAGGTGTGGAGCTGCAGCTCAACATTGTTAAAGCTAACAATACCGCGAAAGACACATTCAAAAATATTTTTACGCTATTTCTTTTCAGCATCCGATCTTAACCTTGCATTTATGAATGGAGAGTTTGAATTCCATTCGGGTTCGGTCAGCGAATTGCTTAACTCATAGACTAAACTAAAAATTAGTTGAATATGCTGCAATGCCGCATCATAATTTATCGGAAGCGATAAATCGTCAAACGGTGTATGATAATATTTGGTAATATACTCGATCATCTTTCCAATTCCTTCTTCCTTTGATATATGCACATAGTCCGTACCCTCCATAAGAAGTATTGAAGGAATTCCGGCGCGGGCAAACGCAAACTGATCTGATTTGGAATAAGCTTCGGTTTGTGTAAACTGCGGCGGAATTTGAACTACCTTAATATCAAATCCCTTTACAACTCTCTCAAGATAATCTTTAAGAGTAGAATACTCAGAACCTACTCCAACAACCGATTTCATTTCATCAAACAAGGAAAGACCGTCAATGTTAACATCCGCTATCGTTTTGTATAAAGGTCTAACAGGGTTGTCGCAATAATACGTCGATCCCAGAAGTCCTTTTTCTTCACCTGTTACGAGCAAAAAAATTATAGACCGTTTTGACAAATCCGGATATAGGCCGAACACTCTTGCAATTTCCAACACAGCTGAAACACCTACAGCATTATCATAAACACCGTTGTAGATTGAATCACTTTTTACTGCCGGACCGACACCAAGATGATCATAATGAGCAGTAACAAGAATGTAAGAATCTTTCAAAGTGTTATCGCTTCCTTCCAGCATACCCACAACGTTCGACGCTACAAAATCCCGCTCTTTGTATTCACCTTCAAAAGAAATTTTTGTACTTAGCTCAAAACTTCTCATCTTGTCTTCTTGATGCATTCGGTAAATGTCTTGAAGTGTATAACCGGAATCTTCGAAAAGTGCATTGGCTATTTCGGGATTGATCATTATGCTAAGATTTGAAGAGACCGAATAAGCAAGTGTAACATTCTCAAACGAGAAAGATTGTATCTTTTCACTCCAGTCAAAGTTATTATCGGATTGAACATTAGGAATTAATATGGTTCCCCGTGCACCTCTCGACAAAGCTATACGCTGCTTTGCTTCCGGCATGCTATAAATTGTAGATTTACTTCCGTCGAAATAATCGGGATCGTTGGAAAACGGTTCCCCTTCCAAAAAAACTACAATCTTTCCTTCAACGTCAACCGATTGATAATCGTTATAATCATATTCGGGAGCTACTATTCCATATCCAACAAAAACCAGCGGAAGCGGTACAGGTATGTAAGTCTGCTCGCCGGAGACATACATCAAATAATCCGAAGATAGACTTAATTTCTTGGAATCATTTTTCAAAAATAGAATGAGTTTTGAACTTGGTAGTGGATAACTTCCGTGCATCGGGATGTATTGATAAAATGTGTTGTTGGACCCGATTGGTTTTAAGTGAAGTTTTTCAAATTCGAGAGCGAGATATTTGGCAGCTAAGTTACCACCGATAGTCCCGGTTCCTCTCCCTTCAAACAAATCGCTGCCGAGAAAATTCAAATGTCTTTGGAAATTCTCTTTGCTGAAAGACCGGACTGCCTGTTTGTACCCGGATGAATCTTGAGCCAATACTATTTCTGTATTGTAAAAATACCGGGTAAAAACCAGCATCGACAAAATCATAAAGAATTTTTTCATAACGGATCACACGCATACAAACATATTGCTGACAAGAATTTAATCAAATGACATCTGTCTTACAAAGCCATTTAAATATCTTCGTCTTTTTTTCTGTTGCCTAATTTCTTTTTATGAGCGACAATTTTTGCCTCCATATAAAAGACCAGATTCTCCGCAATATTGGTAGCATGATCGGCAAGCCTTTCTACATGACGTGAAAGCACAATTAAATGAGAGCATGTTTCTATTAATTCGGGATTCTTCTTCATCTTCTCAACAAGAAATTTGAATATCTGTTTGTTTAACTTATCGACTTCGTTATCCTGCATCATTACTTCGTTGGCAAGTTCGATATCCTTGTTAAGAAAACAATCGATTGACCGCTTTACCATTTCCTTTGCAATTTTCGCCATCTCAACAATTTTAGATTCGTTTATCTGATCGATATGTTCAAATATTTTTCTAACACGCTGCGAAATATTTATGGCGATGTCTCCGCATCTTTCAAGCTGGTTGTTAATCATAATCACAGACATGATATATCTCAGGTCGATGGCGACTGGCTGAAACAGTGCAAGGATATTTTCACACTGTGCCTGAATTAAGTTGTCGTAAGCATCGATTTCCAGGTCTTTGGTTTTTACACCTTTGCACAGCTCGACATTTTTTGTAGCAAGTGCAGTAAAAACACGTTCAACCTGGTCATCAACCAGTGATGCCATTTTAAACAAATTTGTATTCAGTTTTTCTACTTCTTCAGTGAAATGCTCTTGCATATCGACCTCTTTTTGTTAACCAAATCTTCCCCTAATATAATCTTCAGTCTGCTTATTTGAAGGGGAAGTAAATATTTGTTTCGTTTCTCCGTATTCAATTAATTCTCCCAGGTAGAAGAACGCTGTAAAATCACTTACTCTCGAAGCCTGCTGCATATTGTGAGTCACAATTATAATCGTGTAATCTTTTTTGAGTTCAAAAATTAAATCCTCAATCTTGGTAGTAGAAATCGGGTCCAGCGCACTTGCAGGTTCATCCATAAGAACCACATCCGGATTTACTGCTAAAGTTCTTGCAATGCACAACCTCTGCTGCTGACCACCGGAAAGGTTAATTCCGGGCTGATTCAGATCGTCTTTTACCTCTTCCCAAAGTGCCGACTGCTTTAATGACCTTTCAACAACTTCCTTGAGATGCTTTTTATCCCTGTAACCGTTGAATTTCAGACCAGCAGCAACATTATTAAAAATGGACATTGTTGGAAAAGGATTCGGTTTTTGAAAGATCATACCCAATTTTTTTCTTATATCGACCGGGTCCTTTTCCATTATATCGTCTCCATCCAACAAAATTTCGCCGGTGATGGTTCCGCCGACTACTTCGTGCATCCTGTTCAGGCATCTTAAAAATGTCGATTTGCCGCATCCTGATGGACCAATTATAGCAGTAACTTTGTTCTTAGGAATATCAATTGAAACTTCCTTTAACACCTTGTTCTTACCGTAATAAGCCGCTAAATTTTTTACCGAGAGCTTTGCTTCCATGTTGTCCAATTTAATTTAAAAAAATCGTTTTATCTATCTCGAAGTTTTGTATTTCGACCTAGTTAATATTTTGAACACTAAGCTAAATATTGAGACTAACAAAATAAGAACTAAAGCAGCTGTCCATGCTTGATTATTCCAATCTTCAAAAGGTGCTCT
This sequence comes from uncultured Melioribacter sp., assembly GCA_964600175.1. GTDB lineage: Bacteria > Bacteroidota > Ignavibacteria > Ignavibacteriales > Melioribacteraceae > Pyranulibacter. Next base: position 4,381 of record CAZRIQ010000085.1, read on the forward strand.
CGCATAATCATAGATATAAACAGTTAGGGATGCGATTGGCTGCCCGATCGATGTAGACCAAAATCGATTTCCCAAAGCTGTGAAGAGAAGCGGTGCAGTTTCACCAGCCGCTCTCGATAGACCAAGCAAAATACCGGTTGCAATTCCTTTCAAAGCAGATTTAAGTACAATTGATAAAGTCGTTTTCCACTTGGGAATGCCCAATGCAAGTCCGGCCTCCCTCAAAGAATGAGGGACGAGTTTTATCATCTCTTCCGTAGTTCGCGTTATAGTAGGAATCATCAATATTGCAAGAGCAATACCTCCGGCGAGAGCTGAGAAGTGTTTCATTGGAATAACAACCAAAGTATAGGCTACAACACCAACGACTATGGAAGGAACACCGCTCAAGACATCGGTCATGAATCTTACGAGTGAACCGAACTTGTTATTCCCGAATTCCGATAAGTACGTACCTGACATTATCCCGACAGGTATACCAATTGCGCCACCAATACCAATCAAAATCAGCGTTCCGACAATTGCATTTGCCATGCCCCCGCCGGATTCTCCGACCGGTTTCGGCATCTGAATAAAAAAATCAAGGTTGAGATAAGTGACCCCTTTTGATATGGTATAGTAAAAAATAAACACTAGGGGAATTACTGCAAGCAAAACGGCAACCACAGTCAACGACATCATAACGAAGCTTGTAAACTTTCGTCGCAGTAATCTCAATTTTGTTTTGCTTAATTTTTCTTCCATCTTCTCTCGAGACTCCAAACTAATAACCGTGCAAGGGCATTAATTGCAACGGTTATAACAAAAAGGACTAAAGCTAATTCAATTAACGAACTTACATACATTGCCGACGTCGCTTCTGTAAATTCGTTGGCGATAACACTTGCCATTGTGTACGAAGGATCGAACAAAGAGAGTGAGATTTTTGCCGTGTTTCCTATAACCATAGTAACTGCCATCGTTTCGCCTATTGCCCGTCCCAGACCGAGCATTGTTGCACCGAGTATTCCCGGTTTAGCTTCCGCCAATACAATTTTAATCGTTTCCCACTTTGTAGCTCCGAGAGCCAGTGCAGCTTCCCTTTGATCCTGTGGTACGGATTTTAAAATATCGCGTGATATTGAAGAGATGATCGGTAAAACCATTACGGCTAAAATCAAAATTGCCGCAAGCATTCCAAAACCGTAAGGTGCGCCGCGGAAAAAAGGAAGAAAATCCAGGTGCTCTGATAGAAACGGTTCAACATCCGTTCTAATCCACGGCACCAAAACGAAAATTCCCCATAGACCGTAAACGACGCTTGGTATTCCTGCTAAAAGTTCAACTAAATATGAAAGCGGCTTCTCAAGCCACGGCGGTGCGGATTCGGATAAAAAGATTGCAACACCAATACTGAGCGGTAATGCTATTATAAGAGCAATAATGGATGAAACTAACGTTCCGTAGATTATCGGTAAAGCCCCGAATATTTCCTGGACAGGGTCCCACGTAGAACTCACAAGGAAATCCCATCCGAATTTTTTCATAGAGATGTCGGAACCCTGGTACATTTCGTAACCCATCAAAAGAATAAGAAGAAAGACTATCACTGCAAACAGTAGTGTTAGTTTTTCAAACAAAATGTCTCCGAGATTACTTTTGCCGAAAATATTCTTACCGGATTTTTTTATCGATCCTTCCATTTTCAACGTTCAATCCAAATTAGGGTTACTTTAGTTTTATCTTTTTACCATTAGCTGTCATCATTCCTATTTTCTTTTCACACATTTTCACTACCGGCTTGGGAAGCGGTGCATAATATAATGGAGTAGCAAAAGTCTGTCCTTTTTCCATAGCCCATTTTAAAAATTTTGCAAAGGCAGTTGCCTTCTTGACATCCTTCATGTTCTTATAAACCAACAGCCATGTGAAGCCGGAAATCGGGTACGAATCTTTACCGTTGGCATTAGTAATAGAAACTCTTAAATCCGAAGGCATGTTTTTCGAGGCACCTTCGGCAGCAGCTGTTACGGAATGAAATGTCGGCTCTACAAAATTACCGGCTTTGTTTTTCATATTTACATAAGGAATATTATTCTGAACAGCGTAAGCCAATTCTATATAACCGATAGAACCTTCAGTTTGTTTGATCAAACCTGCAACACCGTCGTTGCCTTTTCCGCCAAGACCGACCGGCCAATTGACCGATGTTCCTTTCCCGACTTTCGATTCCCATTCTTTGCTAACTTTAGACAAATAATCTGTAAAAATAAATGAGGTGCCGCTTCCGTCAGAACGATGCGCTACAACAATGTATTTATTCGGAAGATTCATCTTCGGATTCATCGCTTTAATTCTTGCGTCGTTCCATTTTGTTACTTTTCCTAAAAAGATATCGGCTAAAGTCGGTCCGTTAAGATTCAATCCCTTACCTACACCCGGAAGATTATAACTCACTACTACCGCACCTAATACAGTTGGGATATGAAGAATTTCCGTCCCTTGTTTTTGTTTTGCTTCTTTTAATTGCTGATCGGTCATCGGTCCGTCACTTGCACCGAAGTCAACAGTTCCTTCCGTAACCTGCCTAATACCGCCGCCGCTGCCGATTGCCTGGTAATTAAACTGAACACCGGTTAAATTTTTGTACTCGTCAAACCATTTGGAATATATAACCGCCGGGAATGTTGCCCCCGCACCGTTTAATTGCAGTTGAGCATGGGACAAAGTTGATACAACAAATAATATCAGTAAAGTAAACAAAGATTTCCTAATCATTATTTTCTCTCCTTCTTAAATTAAAATTGAAAATAAAAAGTAATTTTTCCTGTAATATCACTGTCACTGCTCGATCCGTAATTATGAGCTTCAATATTCGGTATGATACTGACGTGATCAGCCAATCTATAATCTAGACCGGCAATAATTAAATTCTCCCAGTCGCCGGAAACATCCAAGTTCGGATCGAAATAGTCGTACCTTCCGACCAATCTTATAGACTCCGAGACCTTATACCAGCCCCAGTACGAAATTCCGTAACTGTTTTGTGACTGCAGAGGCTGCGAAAAATTTTCTGCGTAGTTATTCTGTATCGTTCTAAAATATGAATCGATACCAACCGTAAAGTTTTCGTTCTGCTTATAATGAAGGTAAAGCCCACCGATAATCCGGTTGTTTGACTTTGATATGTTGTCGTAAGGATCTTTTTTATCCGGCATCCACGCATAGTCTCCCAGAAGTGAAACCTGAAGTCCTTTCAGAAAATTGAATTGAAGCATCGTATAAATTCTTTTGTATTTGTCGGTTTCCGGACCGTTGCTCGAATTATTCGCAAACTTAATCCAATAGTTGACCGATCTGTCGCTCGTTAATCTTCCCTTCAAATCAATTCCCAAATCTCTTGAAGATATCAAACCAAAATATTCCATCGAAACTCCCGCTACCGACCGATAAGCCCATGCATCTTCCGAAGCACTTACACCGGGTGTGATAGATAATCCGACAGTCAAGTCGGAACCGTCGAATATTCCCTTCCATTTAAGATAAGCATCTTTGATCATCACACCTATTCTACCGCCGGATGTTAAAGATTTGCTGCTTTGATCGGCTTCCAAACGAAAACGTGAATCAAACTTCTCGGTGATAGTAACGTCAGTAGTGAAATAAATTCTTCTAAACCGGATTCCGTTCAAATCCTTGTCGGCTGGATTTATGTTATCGATGTTGTAAAAATAATCTCCGAACATTAATCCGCTTAATTTGATTTTGTCTCCGCTGTTTTGTGTTTCCTGGGCGTTAATTGTAAGACTCAATA
>CAZRIQ010000086.1:0-8078 GCA_964600175.1 uncultured Melioribacter sp.
AACATATATGGTTCCGAATTTTCGGAAATAAGCAGAGAGTTAAGGATTTACCGACTTTCACTGAAGACGAAGCAAGTGTACTTATAGTTTCCCTTTTGAATAAAAATCAAAGAGAATATTTATTGAAAGAAAGAAACCTGGATTTCAGTTATAGTTTCAAATCTCCTAAATTAGGTGCAATGGTTAGATTCAGGGCCGATGCTTATTTCGATTTGGATAACCTTACATTGAATATGCGTTCGATAGCTTCAAACTTGAGGACAATAGAATCTCTCGGTTTTCATCCGCTTGCGATTAAAACTATGAGTCACAATTATATTAAATTTGGTTTATCTCTTGTTACAGGTATTACCGGTTCCGGTAAATCGACAACTTTGGATGCGATAATCGATCATCATAATAATTTCGATCCGTGTCATATTGTGATAATTGCTTCACCGGTTGAATTTGTTCATAAATCGAAAAAGTCGATAATCAAGCACCGGGAAGTCGGAAGAGATGTTTTATCTTTTAAGGACGGAGTAATTCAATCTTTGAGACAGGATCCGGATATAATTGTAATAGGTGAAATGCGTGATCCTGATACAATTTTGGCTGCTTTGGAGGTAACTGATACAGGTCATAAGGTATTTTCTACATTACATACGTCTTCTGCTGTCGAATCAATTGATAGAATTATAGCAGAAGTGAATCCTGCTGAGCAGGAAAGAGTGCGAAATAGGCTTGCAGATGTGCTTATTTCAGTTGTATCGCAAAAACTTGTCCCGAGTTTAGACGGTAAACGCGTTTTGGCAAAAGAAGTGCTTGTAGTTACTCCGAGTGTCCGGGCAGCCGTAAAAAATAACAATACAAGCGAAATTTACATGATGATTAACCAGGGTTCTCCTCAGGGGATGTTAACAATGGAACAGGATTTGATTAGACTTTACACCGAAAAAAGAATTTCGAAGGAAAATGCTGTGTCTTATGCTAATAATAAAACAAGAATTCTTCAATTGATGAAGGCGGTTTAATTAATGAAGCCGATTGTCTGTATTTATTGTGAAGGAACCGATACCAAACTTGCTGTTGTAGCTAAGGAGAAAGGAGCATTTAAAATTCTCCGGGTTGCTTCACTGAGTATGTCTACTGTACTTTCTACATCGTTATCGAAACCCGATGTTGTTGCCGAGCTGGATGCAGAATCTTTCTCGAGTGACATTTCGTTTGATAACCTGGAAGCAGTTGACAATGGTCTTACATCCGTTCAAGATCCTTCGGATGTTTCAAGATTGGCTTCATCGCTTGCGGGACTTCCTTTAGGAAGACTGCAGTTTATACCGATAATTTCGGAACCGATAGTTAATTTTCATCCTTATGAAGGTCCGCGGGATCCGAACAAAAAGAAATTGGTTGATGCAATTATTAAAGATATAGAAAACGTAAAGGGAATCACTGTTTCCCATGATTCGATCGATTACCTCGAAATGAATGAAGATTTATTGCTCAGTTTGTTCATAGAAGGTGATATTCCCTGTGTCAGTTTGATAAATCTTCTGGCAAACTATAACCGAAAAAGATACTACAAGATACCGACAATTAAAACTGCCGAACTCTCTCTGGCGTATTATGTATCTAAGACAAATCAATTCTTCCCTGAAGATAATTCGTTGATTATCTATATCGGTAAAGAATATAGCAAGTTGATTTTTCTTGAAGGACAAATGCTCAAGCACATCGGTGCAACTTTGGATGTCGGTACGAAAAACCTTCATACGTATGACGTTTATTTCTCAAAGATACTTTTGGAAATGGAGAACGGTAGCATTAGCAAGCTGGATAATATTATTATCTGCGGCGAAGACCGTTCTGAAAATTTGCTGCTTTCTTTCTACGGAACATTTCCGGAAGCCAATGTTTCCGAATTAAAGTTTGACGATTTTGATGCCGAGTCTTTGAACGACGAAGAAAAACAAAACCTCGCCTTATATGCAATCCCCATTTCAGTAGCCACCGAATATTTCGACGAAATAGATAAACAGTATGCAGGTGTTAACTTCCTTCCAAAATATATACAGGAGAATCAAAAATTCTTACAATTCGGATGGCACAGTTACGCTTTATTACCAATACTGTTTGCAACAGCTTTCTTCTTTACATTTAGAATTTTATCGAGTTATAAGGAAATCAGAAATCTTGATTTGGAAATTGAAGGACTTGCACAACGGCAGGTAGAGAACCAGGCTATTGTTGACAAAATTGCACCGCTCAGCAGTAGGATAAATAACTTCGATAAAACACAGGCGATTTTAGATTCCGCTTCTGTCGGAACTGAAGTATGGAGCAGAACAATATCGTCCATATCGGATTTTGTTGAAAGACGAAGAAATTTCTGGATAACAAAATTTGACGATGCGGGTAATGATCAGATAAATGTTTCGGGCTATTCTTTATCGAGAAGCGTTCTAACGGAGTTTGCTCAATATACAAATCCAGCGACTTTGAAAAATATTAATTATGAACCGCTCAGGGACAAGACCGCTTTTTCTTACTCTATTAGTTTTCGAATTAAAGAGGATACTACGCAAATAAATGGGAAGTAAAGTAAAAAATACTCTTATAATTCTCCTGATCATGATCATCATTAGTCTTGGCGGCGGCATTTATAATTTTGTTATTCTAAGAGGCAAGATTAACGAAAGGGAAAAGAAAATTAAGGATATGACGCTTTTTCAACTAGACACGGAGGCACTGGAAAAACAATTGATTGACCTGCAGAGTCGTGTTGCCGAATTGGATTCTATTTTGGCGTTAAGAAAGTACAACATACCGTATAATTTAACGCAAGCCGACTTTTTCGACTTTGTTAATAAGGTCTCTTTTGCCTTTTCTTCCAATTCTTATGTGAATATATTGTTCAACGATATGACGTCTGGCACAAATTTCAACATATTTAATTATTCCCTTGACGGAGTGTCGGAGTTTAACGATCTGTATCGTCTGGTTTATTCTATCGAAGAGAGCAAAGAATTGAAGAAAGTCAGCTCAATTAATTTAACAAATAACGTTAAAGTTGATTCAAGCGGAATCCCGCACTATTTGGTTGCTTACAAATTTAGCGTTGCCGTCTATTATTCAAATAACGATCAGTTTACCGTAAAGAATATTCGCGAGAATTCCCTAGAACCGAACCCGCAATTCGATTTCTTTTATCCGCTTATTCGAAACGAAATTCCTCCTAACAAAAATCACCTGCTAGATGTACAGACCGCAAAACTTTTAGCATTAATACCGGACGGAGCTTTCCTTTCCGACGCTACCGGGAACACTTTTCTGCTTTGGGAAGGTGATGCCGTCTACCTCGGATATTTGACTCAAATCGATTATAAGAATAACGAAGTAAAATTCATTTTAAACAAGGGCGGCATTATAGAAAATGTGGTTCTTCAGCTTGATAAAGAAAAAAAACCGAGTAAGTAATATGAAAAAATTAATTGTACTATTCGTTTTAATTGGATTGACGACTGTCGTTAACGGTCAAGTTGACTTGAAAGAAAAGTTGAAGGGCTACGTCAATCCAGAAGAACTTGTTTCCCTTTCGGAAAATATCTCCTTCGAGAAAGCTATTGAAGTTCTGGATAAAGTAAGCCAAAAAATTACCGGCAAAAGAATTATTTCTATGGTTGCCGATGAAAATCCTATTGGTATTGAACTAGATAATATGCAGTATATGAAGACTCTTAACGTGATTGTTCAACTTAAAAATTATACCTACCAAGAAACAGCCACGTCAATAATTGTAAAGAGTAAAGACTTAACCAAGGCAGTCCTAGGTCAAGATGTCTATGCTTCCGTTGATGAGAGGGAAGTCAAAATCAGCGCGTTGATGTTTGAAGCAAATGTTTCCGCAATGAGAGAAAGAGGTATTAATTGGCAAGCCCTCTTATCCAGAAGTGGATTAAAGATAGGCGGGGAAATGGTAACCGTTCAGGATAATCCAAATTCAAGTTCGAGCACTACGGGAACTACAACCGGTACCACAGGTTCAACAACAACACAGAATCCGCCGCAGTTTAATTTAACGAATGAAACTAATTTTACAATGGGAAAATTCGACGGAACAGTTACCGGCTTGTTTAGATTTTTTGAAGATGAAAACCTGGGCGAAATTATTTCAATGCCGTCGGTTTCGGTTAGGAATAAAATCCAGGGTAGAACGCAGGTCGGTTCCGATATTTCAATTAAAGAAAGAGACTTTGCCGGTAATTTGATCGATAAGTTCTATTCGACCGGTACAATCATTGAAGTTACTCCTTATATTTATACCGAAGACAATGTCAATTATATTCTTCTGAAACTCCACGTGGAAAGAAGTTCTGCTACGCCCGGCGCGTTGAGTACTGAAATTCAAAAAACAGAAGCTACAACCAGCGTTCTTCTGCTGAACGGTGAAGAAACCGTGATAGGCGGTCTTTATGTTAATGAAGAAACAACGGAAAGAAGGGGTGTTCCGTTCTTAAAAGATCTTCCGTGGTGGTTCTTCGGTTTAAGATATATTTTCGGTTATGATTCTAAAACAACAACGAAGAAAGAAGTTATTATTTTAATTAAGAGTACTATTCTTCCGACACTAAAAGAAAGAATGACGATGAAAAAAGAAGAGAATGTATTGAAGAAACAGCAGGAAGAAAACATGGAAATGATAGAGAAATATAAAACGAAAAAGAAAGACGAAGATTAGATGGCTTCAATATTAATTGTTGATGACGATTTAAAGCTTTGTAAAGCCCTTTCCAATGAGTTAAGGGAATTCGGGTATGACACAAGCACTGCCGGTTCGGTTAATGAAGCAGTTAAATTCATCAACAAGAATAAAAATATAGATCTTATTCTGCTCGATCTAAAGTTGCCCGGAAGGGATGGGCTTCATTTACTCAGAGCTTTACGGGAAAAGAATCTCAACTACAAAGTTATTATCCTTACGGCATATGCGGATATACAAAGTGCTATGGAATCAACTGAACTCGGAGCTTGCGATTTTATCAGTAAACCTTACGAATTTGACGAACTTCTGGAATCTATAAGAAAGGCGCTGCAAATAAAAGATCATGAAACTTAACGTCCGCCTTTTAATTTTTGCTTTTATCACCGTCCTGCTGTTATCTGTTATTTCTACTTTTATCTTTTACTCACTTACCTCCAAACTATTAACAGATCAGCAGTCGCAGAATATCTTAAATTCCACTAACGACTTTGTCTTTGCATTTCAGAACTCGATGGAAAAAGTGGATGAAGACTTCCACAAAATTTATTCGCCCAATAAGAGTATAAACAGCTTAAACCTTGATTCAACCTCGATCGATTTCATATTTACTCTTGTGAATGATTCACTTATTAATAAAAATCAATTTAAAATAAAGGAATCGTCTTACCTCAATATCAGGGCAACAACTATAACCGGATTTTTTAAGGATAATCCAAACACAATTTTGAAGTATCAGCAATACAACAACGGGTTGATAGTATATTATGGTAAATCGATAAGCTCTAATTTTTTAAATGAACTTTCGCAAAAGGTACGCGCCGAAGTTGCGTTAACTATAAATGACTCTCCGGTTGAACTTTCTCACGACAATAAAACACAAAAATACTTGTTAGGTGTAATTGAAGCCGCAAGAGCGCTGAAGTTTAAGAACAATTTTGACTTGTTCATGAAAGAACTGGAGAACACAGATTTTGCCGCTTCATTATTCAGACCGAAGCAGGTCCTAATGCCGGGAGCTAATGTGAATTTTGTCATCTTTAAGTCGTTTGAAGAGGGGGTAGAATTAAAATCCACACTTCGCGACTTGATGATATTGGTAGTCGGCGCCGGGAGTACCTTAACGTTTATCTTATTGCTTCTATTCACCACAAAACTTCGTAAACAGGTTACACTTTTGAGTCAGGCTGCTGAAATAACCGGTAAGGGAGATTTAGATCACCGGGTTGATATAATTTCCAAGGACGAAATCGGTCAGCTTGGTGAAGCATTTAACAGGATGCTTAACGAAATAAGCAGGAATAAAAAAGCTGAGAAGGAGTACTCGGAATTCATTACTCTGATTAATCAAAATCCGACACTTAAAGAAATTTCAGATGCAGCGCTTTCAAAAATTGTTAAAACAACCGGGCTTACCTTTGGTGTTCTTTATCTTGTTGAGGAAGCGAACCTGAATCTTGTCTCCTCACACGGAATCAGCAAGGGAATGGTAGAATCCAGCAGAAGCGCCGATTTTTATAACAACGTAATCGAAAGTAAAGAGGCTCTCGAATTCAATTTCAGAGATAACTTCCCGGAAATTAAAACCGGCATTGCAGCCATAAAAATAAAATACTTGCTAATCTATCCCATTGTTTATAATAAGGAAGTAATTGCCATACTGGAACTTGCCTGCGATATCGAACCTTCCGTGAATGTTCAGGAATATATTATAAATATCCAGGAACAATTGGCAATCGGTTTAACAAACGCTAAATCATTCAAGCAGCTTGAAACCCTAGTTGGTAAACTTAAAAAGTTGAATGAAGAATATCAGAAACAGAATAAACAGATATCGGTACAAAATGAAGAATTAAAAGAATTGCATAGACAGTTAAAAGAAAAGGCGGATGAACTGGAAGTTCAAAGACAAAAAGCTGTTGAACTGACAAAAGTAAAATCCCAGTTTTTGGCAAGTATGTCGCACGAATTAAAAACTCCTTTAATTTCAGTGCTCGGTTTAACCGAATTGATGATCAAGGATGATCTGCTCGTTGGCAAATCGAAAGAACGGCTGAATATTGTGCTTCGTAATGCAAAACGGCTTTTAACGTTGATAAATAATATCCTCGATTTTTCCAGGCTTGAGTCCGGCAAGATCGAGTTGAAAAAAGAAACATTTTTGTTGAACGAGTTTATTGATGAAATAAGAACTAATATTCAAAATCTTGCAAACGAAAAGGGTCTTGTCTTTCAAGTCGAATTGCAGTCCGAATTTAACCTTATGCTGGAAACGGATAAAATCAAACTGGAACAGATTCTTAATAACCTATTGATGAATGCCATTAAGTTCACCGAACAAGGAACGATTAAATTGTCGGCCACACTCCAGGAGAATAATTCACTGCGATTTGCAGTTGAAGATTCCGGTATAGGAATATCCGAGGAACAAAGAAAAGTAATTTTTAACGAGTTCAAACAAGCGGATAGCGGAACAACGCGGAAGTATGCAGGGGTGGGTTTGGGTTTGGCAATTTGCAAAAAGTATGTGGAGTTGTTAGGGGGTACGCTGCTGCTTCAAAGCCAGATGGAGAAGGGATCGAAGTTTGAATTTTTGTTGACAAACGTTGTCATCGAAAAGATAGTTGAAGAGAAGGAAACCTTTTTAGAGATAGAAATACCCGAGGAAAACACGGAAATTTGTAACGGCGAAGTTATTATTATAAACCGGAGCAAAGATACGTCGAAGTTTATTTCCGATTATCTATGTTCGTACAATTATAAAACTCATCTTTTCGGTTCGATTAATGAAGGCATAATTGCCGCGGGTAAAATTTTCCCACAAACGGTTATTATCGAAGTGCCCGGAACATTTGGAAACTGCTGGAGTTCTATCCTGCAATTAAAAAAGAATCCGCTTACTGAAAATACAAGTATCCTTGTTACAACAATAATTGATGAAGATAAGATCGGCTGGATCTTGAATGTGATGGATTTTGTTACAGCTCCTCTTGGTGGAACCAAGCTAAACAATATCATTCGCTCGATTAAAAATCAGAACGGGAATGAAATAAATGAGGTGTGGTCTCTTAACCAAAACGAAGATGAAGCTGCACTGTTGATTGATTCTTTGGAAGGGAAATATAGATTTCTAAATTTTGAAAGCATACAAAAATTTATCGATAGGATTAATAACTGTACAGCAGACTTGTTTGTTCTGGATTTGGATTTCAAATCAGAACCGGTCTTCGATGTTATTCTACACTTAAATCAAATGAAGGCGTTAAAGGAAATTCCTATACTGATTAAACTCCCGGATACAATTGATCAACCTCTCGGCAATAAGCTAAATGAAAAG
>CAZRIQ010000087.1:0-7775 GCA_964600175.1 uncultured Melioribacter sp.
TTTAGTGTTTGGTCTTTCCGGTGTGATAAGTGCTTTTCTTACTTTGTATTGGATGACTGCCATCGACTATAAATTGGTAATTGGCGGCAAACCGTTCTTTTCGTTCCCTGCTTATGTACCGATTCTGTTTGAGATAACTGTCCTTTCTGCTTCTGTTGCAACTGTTTTGACTATGCTCTTTATCTTTTTCAAACTTCCGAATAATAGTCATCCGCTCCAATCAACAAACTATATGAAGAAAGTTTCTTCGGATAAGTACGGGATAAGTATTCAGGCAGACGATCCGATGTTCAACGAGGAAGAGGTAAAGGCTCTTTTAAAATCTCTAAATGCAAAAGATATTACTGCAATTTATTTTGATAACGAAGAAGTAAATTATAAGCACACTTTATTGGAACCGAAGTTTCTCAGTTTTCTTGTTCTGGTTGCCGTTATAACTTGCGGTACAACATACTTCACTTTGAATAAACTAATGTATATAGTTCCGTTCAATTGGATGGACGAGCAGGCAAAAATAATTCCTCAACAAACAAGCATGGTTTTTTCAGACGGGTTTGGAATGAGGCAGCCGGTTGCCGGGACAGTAGCGCGCGGACAGATGCCGTTCTTTTATAAAAACAGACCGGATGATGCAGAGCGTAATTTGGTTAACCCGTTGTTGCCGTCTAAAGAAAATCTTGCTCTTGGAGAAAAGAAGTTCAATATTTATTGCAGCCCGTGTCACGGTTATCATGCGGAGGGAAACAGCAGGCTGCAAGGACAGTTTCCAAATCCGCCAAGCCTGCATTCAGAAAAAGTTAGGAATTGGCCCGACGGCAGAATATTCTATGTAATTACCGAAGGACAAAATATTATGCCGTCTTATGCAACACAGTTAACGCCGGAAGAAAGATGGTTTGTCATTTTATATATAAGAGTTTTACAAAGATCGCTAAATGCTAAGGAGTCGGATTTAAAATGAGTTCAAACTCTGCAACCATAGAATACCATAAAAAAGAATTGCCCGGCAAGTTGAAAACTTTAGGACTGACGTTACTTTTAATCGGTCTCGTTATTGTGGTATTCGGGTATTTGGTAAATCCGGATAGAACGGCGTTTAACAATATTATTTTGCTCGCGTTCTTAATTAGTGTCGGCGTTGGCTCTTTATTTTTAGTTGCGATCGAATATGTTGCGGGTGCAGTTTGGAGTACACCTTTCCGAAGAGTACCGGAAATTTTATCATTTGCATTAGTGTTGGTTCCATTATTTTCAATTCCCTTGTTTTTTAATTTGCATAATGTTTTTATATGGACGCATCCCGATGCATTTAAAAACGATGTATTGATGCAGAGCAAAGCTCCTTATCTTCAAACAAATTTTTTCATAATTCGTGAGCTTGCATTTTTTGCAATCTGGCTCCTCTTCTTTTTCTTGATATACAGAAATTCAATCAAACAGGATACGACTCACGACCAATTGCTGACCAAGAGAAACACTGTGATATCAGCAATTTTCCTACCGGTTTTTGCTTTTACAATTTCATTTGCCGCATTTGACTGGCTGATGAGCCTGGCACCTCATTGGTATTCTACAATTTTTGGCGTTTACTTTTTCTCGGGCACGGTTCTTTGTGCATTAGCTGCAAGCACATTCATAATTGTACTATTGAATGAAAGAGGATATTTCGTAAAAGGTCTGACCAAAGATCACTACTATAGTTTGGGTGCGTTGATGTTCGCTTTCATAAATTTCTGGGCGTACATCGCATTTAGTCAATTCTTATTGATCTGGTACGCAAACTTACCCGACGAAACATTTTGGTTTTTACAAAGATGGCAGGGAAGCTGGAAGTTCGTTTCAATCGGATTGATCTTTGTTCATTTTGTTATCCCTTATTTCGGTTTGTTGTCACAGCCGTCCAAGATGAACCCGAAACGGCTGCTTGTCATGTCGGTCTGGGTAATATTCGCACATATATACGATCTCTATTGGATTATAATGCCGGCTTTCAGTAAAGGCAGAATTGCATTCGGCTGGATCGAAATAGGTTTTCCGCTTTTTGCATTTGGATTGTTAATATTATTGTTTGTAACTAGGTCAAAGAAAGTAAATCTTGTACCGATTGGAGATCCTAAATTAAAACGCGGGATTGATTTTAGATTATAATAAATTTTAACGATGGCACAGAAAAGAAAAATATGGAAATCCACCACTTCATGGGAAGACGAAATAAAATTTAAGGAACTGTTCAAAAACCCGATCAGGTTGTTCGGCTGGGTCTATCCTTATTTTATTGGGATTCTATTGATTTTCGGAATTTTTTACGTTAAAAATCTTACGCAGGTTTCTTTTAACGAACAGCCCGGCGCTGTACCGGATTCGACAAATATGATAAAAGATATTCCTATGAAAAAGGGCGGGATTATGCCGGCAGTTGATCTTTCTATAATTAAAAATCCTTTGCAGGATTTGATTGCACACGGGAAAGATTTATTTCAAACAAATTGTACCTCATGTCATGGCGATAAAGGAATGGGAGACGGACCGGCAGGTGCGGCATTAAATCCTAAACCGAGAAATTTTCATTCGACCGACGGATGGGTTAACGGTAGGAAATTCAATGAGATGTATAAAACTTTGCAGGAGGGTGTTCCTAACAGCGGAATGGCTGCTTATGAATATTTACCTCCGAAAGATAGAATTGCACTTATCCAATACATCAGAACATTTGCCGACTTTCCTAAAATTACCGACGATGAGGTAACCGACTTAGACAATACTTATAATTTATCAAAAACTACTATTGCTCCTAATACTATTCCTGTAGATATTGCCATGGAAAAAATTTCTGCCGAGGATGAAGGTCTTACCGAGAAAGTCGAACAAGCCGTTAAAAAATTTGCGAATGACAAAAGCGAAGATGCTCAGTTGATCAGCAAGTTTTCTCTTGATAAGAAGAAAGTTTTTGTTTCTTTTTTGAAAGGAAATCTTGGTAAAAGTTTTGACCAGTTCGTAAAAACCGTTTCTTCGGAGCCTAACCAATTAGGTTTTTCCTCTCAGGTTGTAGATCTACCTCAAACAGAACTGAAAAAAATATTTGATTTTCTTGTTAAAGAGACGAGTTAAAATATTGGGATCAATGATGAAAAGTATTAAAAGAACATTTGTTACCGCATTATTTACCCTATTATTGGTAGGGTGGGGAAGCAGAATCATCCCGCAGGATAAAAAACATATTGAAATCGGTATCGACGAAAAGCTTGGCAATTATCTACCGCTCGACGCCATATTTGTAACTTCCGAAGGCGACACCGTTAAATTGGGACAGGTTCTTAACAAACCGACATTGTTAGCTTTGGTCTATTACGAATGTCCCGGTATTTGCAGTCCGCTGCAGGCAGCCCTTGCTGAAACAGTTGACAAAATTGAAATGGTGCCTGGTAAAGAGTTTAAAGTGATTTCGCTAAGCTTTAATCCGCGCGAGGACCCGAGTATTTCTTCGAAGTGGAAACCGAATTATTTACACCTGATTAAACGTCCTTTTGCCGACAGCGATTGGGTTTTCCTAACCGGCGACAGTGCCAACATTAGAAAAGTTACTGATGCAGCCGGATTCTACTTCAAACCGAATGAAGAGAATTTTACTCATGCCGGAACCGTGATTGCGATTTCACCAAAAGGAAAAATTTCCAGGTATAGTTACGGTATTGAATTCAATCCGTTTGACTTAAAGATGGCTTTACTCGATGCCGGTGCGGGGAGAACGAATCCTACGATTGCAAAAGTTTTGCAGTTTTGTTTCAGTTACGATCCTGCCGGCAGAAAATATTCGCTTAATTCAACGAGGATTGCCGGCTCGATAATGCTGATCGGCGTCGGAATTTTCATCGGTATATTAACGATAAAGAAAAAGAAGCGAAAGAAAGAAAAGAAGGAGTCTAAGATAGATGGCTAACGGAACTATCACTGTATCCGGGAAAAGTTTTTACGAAGATTCAACAAACCGTTACAGTGGTATTTTGTCTTGGTTGCTTACTACCGATCATAAAAGAATCGGGTTGATGTACCTTGTTACGATCTCGTTCTTCTTTTTGACCGGTGTTACACTCGGCTTTTTTATGAGGCTGGAATTGTTAACACCCGGCAGGACAATAATGGGTGCTCAAACTTATAATTCATTATTTACACTTCACGGTGTAATAATGATTTTCTTGTTCATCATTCCCGGGCTGCCGGCAATATTCGGTAATTTCTTTTTACCGATACAGATTGGGGCGAAGGATGTTGCTTTCCCGCGTTTGAATTTATTGTCTTATTACATTTATGTCCTTGGTGCAATACTTGTTTTGGTTTCGTTGTTTCTTCCCGGTGGACCGATCGATACGGGTTGGACTTTTTATATTCCTTACAGCGTAAGAACCGGTACAAATGTTTCGATGGCAATTTTCGCTGCGTTTGTTTTAGGTTTCTCTTCAATTCTAACGGGAATTAATTTTGTAACTACCGTTCATAGGATGCGTGCACCGGGCATGACATGGTTTAGAATGCCTTTGTTCATATGGGCTACTTATGCAACTGCGTGGATACAGATAATTGCTACACCGGTTATCGGTATTACAATTTTGTTGGTAATAATTGAAAGAACTTTTGGCGTTGGAATTTTTGATCCTGCGTTAGGCGGTGATCCGATTCTTTTTCAACATATGTTTTGGATTTATTCACACCCCGCAGTATATATAATGATTTTACCGGCGATGGGAGTTGTCTCGGAGATCATTACAACGTTTTGCAGAAGAACAATTTTCGGTTACGTACCTATTGCAATGTCGAGTTTGGCAATTGCGTTTGTTGGTTACCTCGTTTGGGCACATCATATGTTCGTGAGCGGAATGAGCGACACTGCAACATGGATATTTTCGCTTCTGACGTTTATAGTAGCGCTGCCCAGCGGCGTTAAAATTTTCAACTGGGTAGCAACAATGTATAAAGGGTCAATTGACCCGCAGGTTCCTTTCCTTTGGGTAATGAATTTTATTTTCTTGTTCTCAATTGGCGGTTTGTCTGGTTTGGTTCTCGGTTCACTTGCAACGGATGTTCATTTGACCGACACTTATTTTGTCGTTGCACATTTTCATTATGTAATGTTTGGAGGAACAGGGACAATCTTTTTCGGCGCAATGCACTATTGGTTCCCTAAGATGTTTGGTAGGATGTACAACAAAAAGTTTGCAACAATTTCCGTAATTACTTTCTTCATTGGATTCAACATGCTTTACTTCCCAAAATTTATTTTGGGATATATGGGAATGCCGAGACGTTATTACGATTATCTTCCTAAGTTTGCGCCGCTGCAGGAAGTTTGTACTATCGGTTCATGGATTTTAGTCGCTACGATTTTCTTTATGGTTGGATACTTAATATATGCAATTAGAAAGGGACCTAAAGCTTCAAAGAATCCGTGGGGTGGAGTAACATTGGAATGGCACATTCCTTCGCCTCCGCCTAAAGAAAATTTTGAAGAAATCCCGACAATTACGCACGAACCTTATGATTTCAGCCAGTTAAAGGAGATGGAATATGACGGATAGCCACGAAGCTGTTGCCGCTCCGGTTCATCATGTTCACCGCGACGATATCGGCGCTCGGATGGGAATGTGGTTATTTCTTTTTACCGAAGTGCTTCTTTTCGGTGGACTGTTCTTAGCCTATTCCGTTTATAGATACGATTACCACGAACAGTTTCGTCTTGCGGCAATGGACTTAAATACCGGCATCGGTACGCTGAATACAATAATTCTATTGACAAGTAGTTTAACAGTTGCGTTGTCGATTGCAGCTATCCAAAAGAAAAATAAGATTTTGACAATGGTAATGCTTTCGCTAACGATACTCCTTGCTTTGTTTTTCATGATAAACAAGTATTTGGAATGGTCGGGGCACATTGCAGAGGGTCTTTATCCTAAATCCCCCGAATTATTGAATATGAAAAACGGTGAAATAATTTTCTTCGGACTTTATTACGTTATGACCGGTCTGCACGGGCTTCACGTTTTAGTCGGTATAGGTGTGCTTTCGTTTATGCTTGTATTTATTGCAAGGAATAAGATTACATCAGAAAGTTATGCTAAATTGGAAAATGCCGGTTTGTACTGGCACCTTGTAGACTTAATCTGGATTTTCTTATTCCCGTTATTTTATCTAATTCATTAAGAGAAAAGAATGGAATATCAAAAAGACGAACATAAAGTTCATCATCCGGGTTATGGGATGTATATTTTGGTCTGGATGGCATTGCTGGCTCTTACATCAATAACAGTTGCAGTTGCCGGGATTGATTTGGGTGCCTTTACATTGTTTGTTGCACTTCTAATTGCGGCTATTAAATCCGGATTGGTTATAAATATTTTTATGCATATAAAGTTCGATGAACCGATTTTTAAAGTGTTTTTGTCTTTGAGTGCTTTTACACTATTCGTGATTTTTTTATTAACATTTTTCGACGTCATATATCGTTGAGGATATAGAAATGTTTTCAGGACCTTCAAGTCATGCTGCCAATGTTGATTTTGTGATGTTCTACATCGTTGCAATTTCCGTGGTTCTTCTTTTGGGAATAACCGCAACGATGATTTATTTCGTTTTTAAGTACAACCGGAAGAAAGGACACAAGCCGAAAGACATTCACGGCAACATTATTTTGGAAACTGTTTGGATTGTTATCCCTACGATACTTGTTTTATCGATGTTTTACTATGGTTACATGGGTTTCCGAGACTTTAGGATTGTTCCAAAAGATGCGTTTGTTGTCGATGTCGTTGCAAGACAATGGCAATGGAAATTCAATTATGCCGACGGAAGATCAACCGATACATTGTACGTACCTCTTAACAAACCGATAAAACTGAATTTGAAATCCGTTGATGTGAATCATTCTCTCTATATCCCGGCATTTAGGATAAAAGAGGATGTTATTTACGGAGTACATAATTACATGGTATTTACTCCAAGTGAACTAGGATCATTTGATATAGCCTGTGCCGAGTATTGCGGTTTGAATCACTCGCATATGTACACAAAACTTGTTGTTATGCCGCAGGATAAATTTGATCGATGGTATCAAACTAAACAAACAACAGCAGCGAAGGATACAACCAAACAATAATTATCGTGAACAAGATTAAAGAACATATCGATATTTATCTAGAATTGGCGAAGGTGCGGATTACCATTTTTGTTGCGCTTACTACTTCAATCGGGTATTTATTTTATTCTAACAGGCTGGTTGTACAATTAATTCTTCCGACGCTCGGAGTATTTTTGCTCGCAAGCGGTTCGTCGGCAATAAATCATTACCAGGAAAGAAGTACAGATGCTTTAATGATTAGAACAATGTCGCGTCCGCTGCCTTCGGGTAAAATATCTAAAAACAATGCTTTGATTTTTGCATTAATGCTCATAGTGTCCGGCTCCGCTGTAATATATTTTTCGGCAAATTTAATTTCACTTTTGCTTGGTTGGACAGCATTGATATGGTATAACTTTGTATATACTCCGATGAAAAAGAAAAACGCAATGGCAGTTGTGCCCGGTTCGTTAATAGGTGCAATACCCCCCGTTATCGGTTGGACTGCCGCAGGCGGCAACCCATTTGATTTTCAAATTATTGCTTTGGCTCTTTTCTTTTTTATCTGGCAAATTCCGCATTTTTGGCTTCTTTTACTAATATACGGACAAGATTATGAGAAAGCCGGGTTTCCGACTTTAACAAAAATTTTTTCGAACCGGCAGTTAAG
>CAZRIQ010000088.1:0-7608 GCA_964600175.1 uncultured Melioribacter sp.
TGATGCCGCTTATGTTACTCTTGCAAGTATTGAAATAGATAACGGTAGTTACTCAAAAGCAATTGATGCTGCCAATCAAGTAATAGGAATGAAGTCAAGTTCATTAAAAGGAGCAGCTTATTATTATAAAGGATTGGCTTATAAAAAATTGGATGATAATTCAAAAGCTAAAGAAAATTTTGAACTTGCACGAAGAGATCCACAGTATAAGAAGCTTAGTGATTACGAACTTAAGAACCTGAAATAAATTTTTATCAGCCCCCTATTTAGGGGGCATTTCACATTAATTCTATATTATATTCCGTATCAAGATTTTATAACAAAAATAATTTTCAACTGGGTGATATTCCAAACATACAATTTGTTCTAATCTTTTCCTCGTTTGTATTACTCTTTAATTTATTCCAGTTTTTGATCGAACTTATTTTTGGGAAATATTTTTCTGGGGGGTATTCTCGTCCAAGTTCATTATCTCGATTTTTATTTTTTCTTTTGACTCACACCCTTTTTATCTTTTTCTTTTTATCTATAACCATAAACAAGATCGGGCACTCAACTTATTTTGATAGCAAATTTTACTTGGCTGTTTTTGCTGTCGCGGCATCATTAAGTGTTCTAACTGCATCTGTCAAACTGTTGAAGAATAGAATTTCCGAAATCTTCTTTCTGGTTTTTGTGATTCCGATGCTTCTTATCGTTTTAATTTTACGGCTTGATTTTGAACTGCTTGAATATTTTCTATCTGGAATAATTTTAGCTGCTGCTATTTCATTTGTTTCGTCTCGTTTGAACTTTTTAACAAAAGACGGGGCGATTGCATCATTTTTAATCGGTTCTATTCTATTCGGTATTGGAAGTATTAAGTGGAGTGTACCGATTTTAACATTTTTTATATTGTCGAGTATGATTTCCAACCTCCGAAGAAATTATAACAGTGATGTCGATTCCGTATTTGAAAAGTCAAGTAAGCGTGATCAGATGCAGGTTCTTGCAAACGGAGGTGTGTCGTGTATCCTATTGCTGTTATATAAAATGAACTCCATAGAACTCTATTACTTTGTTTATCTTGGATGTATGGCAGTCGTTTGTTCAGATACACTGGCAACCGAGATAGGAACAATGAAGGTAACAAGCACGTATAACATTTTAAATTTCAAGCCGGTCAAACAAGGTACTTCCGGGGGGATTTCACTAATAGGAACTTTCGGCGCTCTTTTAGGTGCAATTTCCATTGCATTGACTGGAGTTTATTGGTATAACAACAATATTTTATTTTATTTTGTTCTTGTGATATTTGCCGGTCTTGCAGGTAACTTGATTGATAGCGTTCTCGGCTCAACCGTACAGGCTCAGTTTAGATGCGGAATTTGTGGAAAAACAACCGAAAAACGTGTTCATTGTGGGAAAATCACAACACTTGTGAGCGGCTATAAATGGATTAATAACGATTTGGTTAATTTTGTTTCAAGTGCTTCCGGCGGACTGGTACTCATTATTGTATACAAATTATTCTTGAAGTGATATGAAAAAATCGATTCTCATATTTACAATATTTTTGTTTGCAGTTAATCTTTACTCGCAGCCGGATAATACGGAAAAGTTTCATGCCGCAGTCACCGCCTATAAGAATAATGAATTTGCAAAAGCTTACAAGTTGTTTGAAAAAATAAAATCAGACGGTACGTTCGATGAGGAAATTTTATCGACTGCCGAATTTTATTCTGCCGACTGTTTGTTTCAAATGAAAGAACTTGACGGCGCTGCACCGATGTTTGAAGATTTTGTTTACAAGTTTCCTTACTCGAGTTTTAGGGAAGAAGCACTTTACAAATTGGGAACCGCTTATTTTACTTTGAAGGATTACAGAAAATGCCGCGACCGTTTATTAACGTTAATTAATGATTATCCCAAAAGTAATTATAACGGCTCTGCTTATTACTGGATCGGTGAAGCTTTTATTGCTCAGAAAAGGTATTCCGATGCAGAAGATTTTCTTAAGAATGCCATTGCCGATAAAGACAACAACAATTTTGTTGATTATAGTATCTATTCTCTGGCTTACATGTACGAAAAACTCGGGCAGTATTTGAACGCCGAAAAGTACTACGATGAACTGCTCGCTTATTACAGAGATGGGGAACTCGGACCATCGGCACAGTTGAGAATCGGGGTTTGTTATTTCAATCTCAAACAGTATGATAATGCGGTTTTGGAATTGTCCGATCCTTTAATTAGAAAGTTGGATGACTCCCAGCGGATTGAAGCTTCATATTATCTTGCCAATGCTTTTGTTCGTTTAAAAGAATACAAACACGCGCAGGATATTTATAAATCGTTATTAAATAATTACGGCGATAAAATTCAGAAAGAACAATTCGAATATGGTTTGGCATGGGTTAATTTTCAAACTCAAGATTACGATGCTGCATTTAACTTATTTGACAACTTATCCAAATCGTCTAGCGATTCGATCAGCAGTAAAGCTTTATTTTGGAGTGCCGAATGTAAGAGGTATTTGGGTGAAAATGATGAAGCGGTAAAAATCTATAATGCTTTTGTAAAAAAGTATCCTAACGATCCGCTTGCCGAAAGAGCGAAGTACACTATCGGTTCTGTTTTCTACAGTCAGAACGATTTGAAGAATAGTGAAAAACTTCTTTTGACTTCCGCAAATTCTAGCGATATACATACACGAGTGAAAGCTCTAACTTTACTCGGAGAAATGAAGTTAAATGCGAAACAATATAAAGATGCAGAAAAGTTTTTCACAAATGCCGAAGAGAATGCAGATCAATTTCCCGAATCAAAAAATCGTGCGGATTTGGGTCTCGGCGTCGCTTCATATTATTTGAATGATTACGAAACGGCAGTTAAGAAACTCGAAGCGCTGAAAAAACGTTCGGAGGACTTTGAAAAAGATAAAGTAAATTTTTACCTGGCAGAATCATATTTCATGCTGGACAATTTTAACAATGCGTTGAAAAATTATAATTCGGTCGGAAACTCTTCGGATGAAATAGCAAAGCAAACACTTTTCGGCAAAGCGTATACTTACTTTAATCTGAAAGATTACCCGAATGCAATTTATTGTTTCAATTCATACTTGAATAGGTACAAGAATGCCGGCAATGCCGACGACGCGAGACTTCGTTTAGCGGATAGTTATTACGGAATTAAAGATTTTGAAAAAGCCAGCGATATTTACAAACAACTTTTCGGCAGCAACAGGAGGGCTCTCGATAACGATTTTGCGTATTATCAATATGCTCAATCGCTTTACAAAGCTGGGAAGTCTTACGACGCCATCACGGAGTTCCAGAATTTGCAAAGAAAGTTTCCACGTTCAAAATACGCAGATGCTTCGCAATATGTTGTTGGCTGGATTCATTTTCAACAGAATGATTTTGAAGAGGCGATTCAAAATTATAACATATTGATAAGGAAGTACCCGCATTCGAATCTGATTCCTATAGCGGTTTATTCGATAGGCGATTCTTATTTCAACTTAACTCAATATGATACTGCGATAGTTTTTTACAACAAAGTGCTTCAAGACTATCCCAATACTTCATACGTTTTCGATGCTGTGAACGGAATTCAATATTGTTACGTAGCAAAAAATCAGCCGGAACAAGCGATCAATTTCATTGATAGTTATTTGCAGAACCACCCGGATTCAAAGTACAACTATGAGCTTGTTTATAAGAAAGGGGATATTTATTACAGCATCGAGGAATACGAGAAAGCAATTGAGTCTTATAAACAATTTATTGCTTCTTTCCCGAACAACAAGCTAATACCCAACGCATATTATTGGATAGGGAAAAGTGAAGTGAACATCAAGCGCGACGGCGATGCGATAAATGATTTCGGTTATGTGATAATGCACCATTTGAATTCTGAAGTTGGGGTATCATCCGTCATAGAACTTGCGAATGTTTATATAAACAAGAAAGATTTTGTTTCGGCAATTCAAGTTCTTACTGATGCAGAAACGAAACTGCCTACTTCGAACAGACTTCCCGAAATTCTGTTTTTAAAAGGAACAACCCAGGTATCAAACAAAAATATTGCAGACGCGTATAACACTTTCAACAAGGTGATTACTTACTACGACGGCACAATATTCGCAGCTAAATCAAAAATTGAACTTGGGGTTCTTGAACTCGATAAAGGCAATTATGAAAGTGCGCAGCAGCTTCTCAAAGATTTAAGTGAGAACAGGAAAGACGATCTTGGGGCAGAAGCACAATATTATTACGGCGTTTCTTTATTCAAGCAAGATAGAATTACCGATGCAGTTTCTGCGTTTGTCCGGGTTAGATCGGTATTTTCTGCTTACGATGAATGGTACACAAAATCATTGATGATGCTCGGCGATTGTTACGTTAAGCTGAAAGATTTCAAACAAGCGAGAGAGATGTACAAAGCAGTGTTGAGTCGTCACAAAACCGGTGAAGTAGCACAAGAAGCAAAGAGAAAGCTGAGAAGGTTATGAAAAAGATATGTTTTCTTATGTTAATAATTTCTGCGTTAGTATTTGGACAGCAGGAAAAAGAATCTCAATCGATTGAGCTGCCCGATTTTGTGATTACCGGTGTTCAGAGTGTCGATTTACCTACGGCTTCAAAAGCAAAAGCGGAGTTGATTCCGACTTTGTCCAAAGATTTCTTCCTGCCGCGTTATACGCCTGAAGAACTTCCGGTTGCAAATATCGATAACCCGATGAGTAAGAAATTTAATTTATGGAATGATCAAAAGTACTACGACGGGAGTTTATACATTGGCATTGGAGGTTATACACTGCCGGAAGGAAATTTATTTTTGGGGAAAGACTTCGGGAATTACCTTCTTTCGTTCAACGTATACGGCAGAAACATAAAAGACTACGTTCCCAACAGCGATTACAATATTTCCGGCGGCTCAATATCGAATGAATTTTATGTGAGCGATAATTCTGATTTTCTGCCGGGCATGCAAATATACCTGAACGGGAATTTCTTTAGGAACGATTACAAATTTTTCGGTTCCCCGGTTCCGACTTCCGAACGAAGGACAAACAATGGCTATGCGGAGTTCGGGTTGAGAAATACTTCAGGCAGATATTTGAATTACGATTTCGGAGTATGTGGAAGCGGTTTAACCATAGATCAAAACGGGTTTAAAGAGTTTAAATATTCCGGTAAAGGTTCTATTGAACTAAAATTCCCACGGATCAGTTTCGTTGCCGACGCAAGTTACACTAAACAGCAGTTGCAAAATAATCCTTCGGGAAATAACAGTTATTATTTTTACATATTGAATCCGTCTGTAAAAGTAGCTCTGATCAATGACCTGGATTTTGAAGCCGGTCTTCAATACTCTCAAACAAATAGTAATTCATTCCTCGCACCGTGGGGTAATCTTAAACTGAGGCTATCAAATAGTTTAACTTTTATTGCGTCTTACAAACCTCATGCTCTTTTCAGAACACATAGAGATTTTATACTCAAGAATATTTATTATGACCTCGGGACGACCGACAACATTTTCACAAAATACAAGAGTGATTTGAGCGGCGGGTTGAGATATCAATATTATAAGTATATTGAAATCGGTGTGACGGGAGGACTTGCAAAGATTGATAACTACTTCTACTTTGGAGATGTACTTCAACCCGGGATGTTCGACATCACAACTGCAAACGACGTTACAAAAATATACAGCAAGCTCGACTTGCTTTTTCATCCCGGTCCAATGGGTAAACTTTACGCCGAAGCTGTTTATCAGAAAACAACAGATTCGAGTGATCGATATATTCCTTTTACTCCGCAGTTGAAAGCTTCAATGAGTTATTCTTATTCATTCCCGTTCGGAATTAATTTCCAGGCAAAGTACGATCTTGCTTTTGATTATTATTCCGACATTGCAAATTCCAATAAATTACCTACCTACCATAATATTTCGCTAATTTTAGGCTATAATTTTGTTAATAGTCTTGAATTACAGTGCCAACTTCAGAATATTCTGAACAGGGATAATTTTTTGTGGAGCAATTATCAAGAAAAACCGTTCGATATAATTGTAGGCATCAATTATAAATGGTAATAGTTGCAAAATGAACAAAGCAGATTTACAAAAAAAGATTGCAAATACGCTTGGAGTTTCCAACAGTGAAAAGGAACTTGCCTACGAGGTTTTTATCGGGAAAGTTTCCGAACTGTTGAATCCTAATGTTACGCTGAAGGTTCCGGAAGTCGGGTTCTTCCAGATTAAAACAAACGGAAGCAGCACTGAAGAACACCAGGGTAAACAATCTTTTGTCTTTTCTCCTTTGCCCGGAGAAGTAAATAAAAACGATAAATCGTTTTATCTCATCTTGGATGTTTATGCTCAAAAGAAAAATTCAATGGAATTCGATTCGAGCGTTTTTAGTATTGGCGTCGGCAAGCCGTTAATTCCTTTATATGAAAAGAATGATATGATAACTGAATCGGAAGCTTCTTACGTTTTGCTGAAAAAGACGATTGAAGAACGCGTCAATGAAATTCTCTCCGAATCGGAACAGATTGAAAATTTTAATATCTGGGACGATTACATTGCAACCGTAGTAGATGCCGAATATGAAAACGGGGGTAAAGACAAAGATTTTTCCAATACCCTGGATGAATTGACAAAGGACTTAAAGTTCAAAGAACCTGAAGATACTATAGACAGCATGATTTCGCTTGAGGAATTAAAAGCACAATTGGAGAACAAAATTGCCGAAGAGGAGGAGCTTGAAAAAGAAGAAAAAAATTTACCGGAACACAAATCGGAAGAACCTCTTCAAATAGAATTAGTAGATAAAGAACCGGGTTCAGAAGAAATAGTAGAGGAAGAAAAAACTGTAGATGATGAAATTGCAGAGCTGGAAACCGATGAGTTATTGTCCAAAGGAGAAAATGAGATTACTCTCGATTCTCTGCTTGAAGAGATTGGACAAGAAACCGAAATAGAAGAAACAGAAAAAGTCGGTAATGAAAAAGCGGAAGATGAAAAAACCGATGCACTTTTCATCAAGGAAAGGGAAGAAAATGCTACTTTAACCGATGAAAACTTCAACTTCACATCTGCCGACAAAGAAACAGAGTATACTTCGGAAGGCGATTTGAACTGGAATTGGGGAGATGAACTTAAAGAAGAATTCGGTGCTGCTAATCTTCAAGATGAAGAAGAATTTGAAATCGATATTTCCGATGAACTGCTGGAGAAAGAAGATTTTACAAACATTGAAGAGCCAATTAAAGGTAAATCTTCATCCGGGATGCTGGATATACCTGCCGAAAAGGGATCGCAAAGTTATTTTGATAAACTTGATCAAACAATTCAGAAGGAATTTAAAGAAGAATTCGGCGATGAAGAGATGCAGGAAGTATACGTTGAGCAGCCGATGGAATATGAATTTGTTACCGATCCCGAATTTAGGAATGAGAAGAGAATTGCAACCGGGCTGACAAATAATTATTCGAACGATTTTAATGACGAAGAGGAGACTCCAATGGAAGACGATATTGAGAAGAATGAGGGTAAAGAGGACAAATATTTCACAAAATATTTTCTTATAATTTTCTCTGCATTTATTGTTGT
>CAZRIQ010000089.1:0-7594 GCA_964600175.1 uncultured Melioribacter sp.
TCGTACAACTGCAGCTACTTTTTATATGCCGCCTTTAAGTAAAACAAGCGGAGAACTTGCAGATTCTTCACAAGATATCCCAATGCTCGCCGATCTTGATAAAGCATATCAACTAATAGCTTCAAATAACCTATCAGAAGCAAGAACAGTATGTTTGAACCTAATTAATAATTACCCGGATTATAGTGTTTCTTACAACGCTTTGAATCTATTGAAAGAAACGTATTCGGATAATGAATTAACGGCAAAAAAGGATATCTATAAATCCGTATTCAACCAAAAGAGCAAAAAGGATTTGTATGCAATGGCTGGATTAATATTATCGGATATAGATAAAGAAAACAAACTCAAGCAAATAGACGAAGTAATGAATGCATACAAAGGAGAAAGCGTAGTAGAACTTGCACTGTTCGACAAGTTCGTCTATTACTACTTTGAATTGAATGACGAGAAAAGTGCACGGGCATTGTCAAATGAATTAGATGAGCAGTTTCCCGAATCCATAGGATCGATAGAAGCGCATAGGATACTTGGAGACGAAGAATACTACAAAATAGATGTGTATAAAGAGCAAATATCACAAAATACCGGTAATGCGGTTTCAACAAATTTGTTATTACTTGATAATTATCCTAATCCATTTAACCCGACAACAAGAATCAGCTTTTCACTGCCGGAAAAAATGTCTGTGAAACTAAAAGTATACGACATACTGGGTCGTGAAATTTCGGTATTGACTGATGGTGTCCTTGAGAAAGGAAGCCACGAAGTCGAATTTAAAGCTCAAAACTTACCAAGCGGAATATATTTCTACACTCTTACTACACTTAAAAATTCTATCACGAAGAAAATGTTGATGATCAAATGACTAGTCCTTTGATCAGAAATCCCGCAGCTTTTTTGCGGGGTTGATGATCAAATAGTACTGCCACCGTAGGGTCGAGCCTGCCTGCCGCAGGCAGGGTTACCTCGACCCTACCGCCATAAATCTGAATTAATCAAAAGAAGAAATAATGTTTTGCGTGTGGGAAGTTCTTAAATCATTTTCCAGATATTTTTAATAGATTTCCGTTGCGAGTTAAAAATGTTGGAGATATGGAGAATAAAAAGTTTTTTGTTGTGATTTTGGCAATGCTTTTCCCCCTTGTAATTTATTCACAAGTAGAAAACATCCCGATAGACCACGACGTATATACTTTTCTGCAGGAAATGAAAGTTAAAGGATTGATACCCTCCATCCATGAAGACGACCCGGGTATGACGCGTCTTGAAGCCGAAAAATTGCTTAAAGAGATCGATAAAAAATCTCAAGAGTTAAGTACAACCGAGAAAGGACTGTTGGAAAAGTATAAAACAGAATTCTATGATGACCAGAAGAACAAATCCAACACCGCTCAAATATTCGGAAGCAGCGATGACTTTTCTACAGGGCTCGGAGAATTTTTTTCGAATAAAATAAAACATTTGTACGCATACCGCGACAGTAATATTACAGCTTACCTTGGATGGCTAGGTCATTATACTCACGGTCAGGAATTTAATCCGGGCGTAACTAACAGCGAATTGTTCGATGTGGGCTTCAGATTAAGAGGTACCCTATTGAACAAGCTTGGTTATATGTTTATGGTTAATAAGGGCGGAATAGAAGGTGCAAATGATTTTGCCTCTGTTGTCGATCCTAGACTGAAATATAATTTCAAGTATGTTGAAAATATGGAGAACATAGGCAATTATGACTTTACCGAGGGTTACCTGAAATATTATTCCGAGCCTGCCGATAACATGCGTTATTCGGTTCAGATAGGGCGAGAAAAAATCAAGATGGGTTACGGTTACAGCAGCAGTTTGTTTTTATCAAGTAATCATACAAACATGGATTTTCTCAAATTCAATTTTAACTACGGTATATTTGGATTTACATCTCTAACCGCTTCAACGGTCGGTTACTATAATGTTGATAGATCGAAAGATTACACTAAGTACTTTGCCGCGAACCGGTTTAAATTGTCTTTCCCGGATCTATTTGAAGTCGGATTGGGAGAAGCCATTATCTATTCCGGTAGGGGAGTTGAACTTGCTTATTTGAATCCGTTTATTTTTTACAAGTTTGCAGAAATGTCTTTACAAGATAGGGATAACGGGGTATTCTATTTGGATTTTCAAACTAATTGTATAAAAAACATAGAGCTGCAAGCCACGTATTTTCTTGATGAGAATCCGGTTGCAAGGTTATCAGATCTTTCACGATACATAAATAAAACGGCCTACAAGATAGGTGCGTTTTGGTATACACCATTTTCCGTGCCTGATCTTTCCTTTGTTCTTGAATATACAAGAATACGACCATACGTTTACACGCATACTGATTTGGAAAACAATTATACCGCTTACGGTGTTTTGCTGGGCGATCCGATCGGTCCGAATTCGGATAAAATTTATTCCAAGATATCTTACAATTTGAATCCCTCCGCAAGATTGAGTCTTGAATATTCTCACGTCAGGTCCGGGAAAAATATAGTTGATGCCAATGGTAATCTAATAAGAAATGTAGGAGGTGATCCCGCCGTTGCTTTCAGGTATGGTTTGGATTCTGAAGAAGCGACATTTCTTGACGGAGAAAGAGTGAATACGGATCAAATAATTTTAACGCTTCACATCGAACCGATTCGTCAAATTTTCTTCGATTTCATTTACAGCTATACCGGAACAAACGACATCTCGAAAAATTTTACAACTAATCTAAGTTACGGTATAATAAGAATGTCGTTCGAATATTAACCAAGATTGATCACTAAATAAAAGTTGCAATCTCTTCCAACGATTTTCTTTTGATATCCGGGACTTTAGAATCCTTCTCGGGATAACCTGCTACCAGTATTAAAAACGGCTTTTCATTTTGCGGTCTTTTCAATATTGAATTTAAAAAGTTCATAGGGCTTGGCGTATGTGTAAGAGAAACTAAACCAACATTATGGATTGCAGTAATTAGAATCCCGGTGGCAATTCCGACTGATTCCTTTGTGTAGTAATGTTTTGTTTTTTTCCCTTCCCTGTTCTCATCGTATTTTCTTTCGAAGATAACGATTAAATATGGGGCTGTTTCCAAGAAAGGTTTGTTCTCGTCTGTACCAAGCGGGGCCAGTGCATCGAGCCATTCTTTAGGCGCCTTTTCATTGTAAAATTCTCTCTCTTCTTTTTCGGCTCCGTCTCGAATTTTTTTCTTTATTGCCGGATCGGATACAACTACAAAATGCCACGGCTGCATATTTGCACCGCTAGGAGACGTACCGGCGGCTTTTATACAGTTCTCAATAATTTCTTTCGGAACAGGTTGTTCCGAAAATGTACGAATGCTTCTTCTATTGTTAACCGTTTCATAAAATTGCTTCGATCTGTTTTTCATTTCCTTAATTGATATTTCAGAAAAACGGAACGGAATGGTTTTTATTTCCGACATAAAGAACCCCGCGATTTGTTTGAGTAATTTAATTAAATGTGAATTTATTTGCCATGCACAACATGGCTTAGAGAGACGTGTGATTGATAACTTCTAATTGAATGTCAAAGTGAAAGTAGTTCCAACATTTTTTTTGCTTTTTACTTTTATCGAGATATTGTTTAATTCGCAATATCTATGGACAAGGGCAAGGCCGAGTCCGTTCCCTTCAAACTTGCGTGAGTATCCTTGCTCCTCTTGTGAAAACGCAGTGAACAATTCCGGCAAATAAGCTTCGGAAATTCCAATCCCGGTATCCGTAACTTCAACTTCCAGTTTGTCGGCGGAATTTCTTCTAACTTCAATATATACTTTTCCTTTCTTAGTGTACTTGATCGCATTATCGACAAGGTTTCCAAAGATTTGGTATATCGAATATTCATCACAGAATATATTGGTATTGTTCGCTTTTGCAGAAATTGAAAATTCAAGTCCTTTGTTCTTTGCCGATAGTGAGAATTCCGAGTATATATCCCGCAGAATTCTTTCCTTGATATTTATTTTTTTGTTCTCGACTTGATATTTACCGGTTTGGAGTTCCGACATGTTCAATATTGAATCAATTGTTCTTACTATTCTTTTCCCGGCATTATCCATTCCCTGGAAACTGGTACTTAGGTCATCGTTTATGTATTCTTTTAGATCATCCTTAATCAGGGTTGCATAGCTAAGCACGGCATTTAAAGGTGTCCTGATTTCGTGAGACATTTGGGCGAGAAATTCTGATTTCATTCTTTCAGACTGCTGCGCTTTTTCTTTTGCATCGGTTAACTCTTCTATTGTTTTCTTACGATCGGTGATGTCTAATGCAACTCCAACTGCTGCAAATATATCACCGTTTTCGTTTTTAATGGGGGCTGTTGTAAGGTAAACCGGAAATTCGGAACCGTCTTTCCTTTTGTTAATCATTTCGCCACTCCAGCCTCCTTTCATAGTTGTAGGGAAAATGTTTTTTATTTGTTCCGTGTTGTTGTTCCCCGATCTAACGATAGAAATCATATTCATACCTAAAATTTCTTCCATTGTGTACCCATAAGCTTTACAGAACGCATTATTGACAAATAATATCTTGTTGTCAAGGTCGGTTATGCTTACATATTCCGAGACACTTTCGAGAGCGTGTGCCATCAGGTTCATTTTTTCGTTTGCTTTTAGCTCTTGCGTAATGTCTCTTATTATACTAAGTACCCGTGTCTTACCTTCGTAGTCGATCAGCGATGCATTGATTGCAACATCGATTATTCTATTGGACTTGGTTTTGTACTGGATACGGCAAGTAACGTTCGATTTATTTTCCAGCAAGCCTGATAATTTAGTAATACAGCTATCTGGAGAACAGGACATAGCTATAAAATTTCTCCCTACGAACTCATCGTGTGAATATTCGTACATTTCGCACGCTTTCTGGTTTACCTCAACTACGATTCTCGTTTCGGGTTCTATAACGATTATTGCATCGTTTGCATTTTCGAATAGATTTCTGTACTTCTTTTCGGAAAGTTTCAGCTTGTTTTGCGCATTTTTTATATCTGTTATGTCGAAAATGTAACCGGTAATTTCGAATAATTTGCCGTCCTCGTCGAAATGACCGACAACATTCTCGAGTACCGTTATCCTTTCTCTGTCTTTTTTTATCAATTGCGATTCGATACGTTCCACCCTTTTCTCATTTTCTATTCTTTGAACCAAACTGTGTCTTTGCAGGGGATTCTCATAAAGTTCATATATGTTTGTATTTAAAAGTTCGTCATCCGATTTGTAGCCGAGTGTTTCTAAAAATGCCGGGTTGCACAATTTAAGTGTGCCGTCTGGTGTTGTTATATAATCACCCGTGAGATCTTCCTCGAAAAACTTTCTATACTTTTCCTGACTCTCTATAAGCTCTTTTTGCGCGACCTGTTTCTCAAGTGAATTTCTAATGCTTGTAATTCCGTAAGCAAGGTCGTTGGTAAGTTCTTCCAAAAGTTCAACTACATCGGTATCTATGAATGAATCAACATGCCTGGAGTTGATTGTTAATACACCGAATACTTCTTCGCCTTCTTTTAACGGGAGGGAAATAGTTGAACGGAATCCGCTTTTCAAAACCGCATCATGCCATTCCCTTATAAAATAAATAACCTTGTTGTCATTTGAAATTTGGATCATACCTGTTTTAACAGCATCTCCTACCGGGGTATGACCTTCGAGTCCCGTAGAATATGAATAACGGATGGCTTTGAGATGGGTTGTATTTTTAACCGAAGAGTTTATAGGGAGGATAGTTTTGTCTCCATCTTTTTGAACCATCCCGATCCATGCATTAATAAAACCGGCTTTATAGGTAATAATCTGGCATATTTTATCGATCAATTTGTTTTCGTCTGCGGCATGGACAATCGTCCTGTTTACTGTACTGATTAGTTTTAGAGTATTGTTGAGTTTTTTTATTCTATCTTCATCTTTTTTTCTATCGGTAATGTTTCTAATAATACTCTGAAAATATCTTTTTTCACTTATTGTAATTGATCTTGAACTCACTTCTGCCGGGAACTCGGTTTTGTCCTTTCTTAGGTAATATGTATCGAATATGTGTCCGTTTTCGGTATTGATTTTCTTTTGGAGTTTAGGAACATCCAAATGGGTCTGATCGGGTTTTAGACTACGAATATCCATTCCAACCAGTTCGTCTTTGGTGTATTGAAACTCGACACATGCTCTTTCGTTTACTTCAATTATTTCCCCTTTTTCAGTCATTAATAAAATCATATCGTTCGCATTCTTAATAAAGTCTTCATAGTGTTTGACTATTAGTTCTCTCTCTTCTTTTAATGATTCGAACTGCGTGCTGAATTCTTTTGAAAGCTTTCCCGCAAAGAAATTAAATCCTATGATTATAAGAGAAAATAAAAAGACTGTGATAAGTAATATTAAATACCCGATGGTTTTAACATCCGTGTATGCTTCGACCGTGTCGATTTTATCTATTAAATACCAATTTGAATTCGGTATTCTTTTTATGACAGCTAAAACGTGAACATTTCTGTAATCGGTTCCTTCGGCAACCCCCTCCTGTCCCCGCGCAGCCATTGCCGCAGGCAAATCAATTCTGTTCAAGGGAAATCTTAACTTTAACGGCGCATCTTTGTGAAAGCGGAGATTGGTAAGAAAAACCACGCTGTCTAAATCCTGTCTTATTATTAATGCTTCTCCGCTGATTGAAGCAACTGGCCAGGATTGAATTAAAGGAAATAACGAAACAAGGGGATTTATTTCAACCGAAGTTACTCCAATTAGATCAGTCTGTTTATCGTGATTTTTGAATACAGGTATATAATATGAAAGACGAACCTGATGAGTCGAAGGAGACTCATAAAAACCGGTGAACAACGGTTTTTTTGAGCTTATCACTTCATCCAAAAATTCGTTCTCTTTCTTATCAATTGAAATAGAATCATTTGTTGAATGAAATATGATTTTTTTGTTTTTATCGAATATAATTATCGATGAGTAATTACTTTTTTTATAAGTCGGTCGTAATAAGGAAACAATGCTTTCGGCAATTTTGTTATTGGTCCTATTGTTCAACCATTGGTATAACAGGGTAGAAAGCATGTGGCTGTCGTAAATGTCCCTTAAGTAATATACATTGTCATTCAGCCAATCCGACACCTGTTCGGTTTTAAATTTCGAAATCGCTTGAAGTTGTGCAATCTGCGCTTTTTTGATCCTTTCTTTTTGGGATGAGTAATAAAAATAGCTTGCTAAAAATATTGTCAGCAGGACTGCAAATATTATTACAGCGAAGCGCGATTTCGCTTTGCCGTTAATTATTGATGTTATTTCCGACGTAAATTTAAAAGCTTTCATATATTGCCGGATGATGATTAAGTTGATTACGAATAGCTGACTCTAAAAATTTTTGAAATTTATTGTTTTCTCTGAAAGGTGTTTTTGATTCGGTAATGAATCGTATTTTTAAGTTGTTTTCGGTTTTCGCCATAATGAAACGAACCGTTTAAGGCTTATTAGAAAATACCAAATTTTATAATTAAAATGAATTTTAATTGTAGGGTTGTTGAAGAGATATTAATTAAGCAGGGAAGACAACCTTGAAAC
>CAZRIQ010000090.1:0-7511 GCA_964600175.1 uncultured Melioribacter sp.
TTCGGGTCGATTGTCGATTGTGCGTCTACAATTACACCTCCGGTAAGTTCTGCCTGTTTGTTAACCATATACATTCTGTAATACTTTTGACCGTCTTGACCCACTTCCGATTTTGAATCAAATAAAAATTCAACGTTATCCGGCATTACTTTTTTGACTTCCGGTCTCTGTAAGTAATCCATTAACTTCTGGCGGTCGCTTTCTTTCACAAATGTATCGGGAATTCTTCCTTTTGAATCGATCAAACGGGCTAAATAGAAGAACGGATGTTCTATTTTGAATTCTTCCTCGCTTAATTGTGTATTGGTAGAATCGTTCAAAGCTTTCAGGGAATCGATAGTTGTACTATCAGACAAACTTTTAGCAAGCACTTCATCAATTCTATTCATTATAGGAATTGCAATATCGGCATCCTTCACAAGTTTAAATTCGAGTAATGCTCTCCCTTGTAACAATCTCTTAGCTTCTTCTTCACGCGCAATACCTGGCAATTCAACAACCAACCGTCTTGATCCTTGCTTCTGGATGCTTGGTTCCGATACACCGTATTGGTTTACCCTATTGCTGATGATTTCCTGCGCTCTTGTAACCGCGTCGGATTCCTGTTGTTGAAGTTTACTTATAATAGTTGCGTCGTCGTCTCTAATAGTTCCAAAGTACCTGCTCAATCTTATTCCTTTTGCCTGGAGCTTTTGAGCGAGAACAGTTACAACATTTTCATCCGTATTTTTCGTTTCTTTTTCCGCTTCTTTTAAAACCTTGTTGAATATATCGTCGGGATCTTTAGCTAGTCTTTCCAGCAATTTGCCGGTATTAACTTCCATTACAAGATACATACCGCCCTGTAAATCCAAGCCGAGTTTAATCCTTTTTTCCCTTGCTTTGCGGTAAGAAGGACTATTGGCAAGGATACTGTCTTTCTTGCTCGTAAGTTCATCTCGAAGTTGTGAAGCGGAAATCTGCGGATCGGCACTTTTAATACTATCACCCATTACTGAAATTTTCTTAGAAACTTCTTTATTGTTCTGATAATCTTGATAAGTAGGGTAGAGGAGATATAACGAAAGTGCGGCTGCAGCAATTATAATTATGAATCTAAATCTTAACTCTTTCATTCGTATTTACAACCGTTAATTAGTTTGTTTTTATGTTTAATTAAGAAATTAAATATAGACTGTAAGCCCAAAAAAGTCAATTAAATGAGGAGTCTATAAACTGCCCTCACAACATGAAAAAGCCGGTACTGAACCGGCCTTTCATTTGAATACATAACAATTTCTATTCTCTTACAACCCAGGTTTTAACAACTGCAGAAACATTAGGGTGCAGCTTAATATTTATACTGTATATGCCGAGTGCTTTAATCGGTTCGCTGATCTCGATTTTGCGTCTATCGATTTCGTAACCTTTTTCAGTTAATGAATCGGCTATCATCTGGTTTGTAACAGAACCGAAAATTTTATCTTCTTCTCCAACTTTGACCGGAATGGTAATGGATACTTTTTCCAATTCGGCAGCTAATTTTTGTGCCGACTCCAGATCTTTGACTTCCTTTTTAAGAATTTGTTTTTTCTCTTCTTCCAAGCTGAGAATATTTCCTTTTGTTGCCTGGTAAGCAATCTGTCTCGGAATCAAGAAGTTTCTAGCGAATCCGTTTTTTACATCTACGATGTCGCCCACTTTTCCCAATTGGTCGTAGTTCTTGCGTAATATTACCTTCATCTTTTGCTCCTTATTTTACTGCTTCGGATATATAAGGCAGAATTGCCAAATGTCTAGCGCGCTTAATAGCTCTTACCAGTTCGCGGTGCTGCTTTGCACTTAAACCGGTTATTCTTCTCGGTATAATTTTTCCTTGGTCTGTAAGGAATCTCTGCAACTGCTTCGAATCTTTGTAGTCTATATATCCGTTGATTACTCTTTTTACCTTTTTCGTAGTCTTCATTAAAACTCCTTATTTCTTTTCTTCGTTTTTCATAAGATCCGATTCTTCATCTGTCAGGAATTTATCGAAAGAATTGTCTTCAAAATTGGAATCATCTTCGGCAGATTCATCGGTAGAATTTTCACTGTTGCCGTTTTCGGTTTTGTTGAATTTATTCAGGAACTGGATTCTCTTTGCTTTTATTTCTACAATGGTTCTGTTTTTACCATCGTCTGTTTTGAATGTTCTACTCTGCATTTCTCCATCTATTAAAACGGCACTCCCTTTTTTGAGTCTATCCCTGCAACTATCGGCAAGTTTATTCCAGGCTACAATTCCGACATAACAAACATCCTCCTGCCATTGGTTGCTGCTGTCTTTGTACCTCCTGTTGGCAGCAATGTGAAAATTAACTACGGGTGTGCTGTTGGAAGTCTGTCTAAAAACAGGATCCTTTGTTAAGTTACCAGCTACTATAACACTATTAAGTTCTGGCATCTTCAAATCAGCCATCGTTACCTCCATGCTTACTTTGGTTAGTAATCAGTTCGCTTTCATATTATTCTTTAACAGCTTCGGCATTGGCATTTTCCTGTTCCTCTTTTTCAGCCGAAGACTGCTTTTGCATTTCAATCGCTTCGAGTGCTTGTTTGTTCAAAGCGATGGTTAAATATCTTACAATAGTCTCATCCAATCTAAAACTTCGTTCAAGAGTAGTTATGATGGATGGTGAGGCAAGAAATCTTACAACTAAGTAGTAACCGGTTTTGGATTTTTTGATTGGATATGCGAGACGTTTCCGCCCCCATTTTTCGACGTCTACTATTTCGCCGCCGTTTGTAGAAATCGTTTCCCGAACATGCGAGATAGTTGCTTCAATCTGATCGTCTTCAAGCGCCGCATTGATAAGAACGACACTCTCATAGTGTCTTTGATTCATTAAGTTACCTCCCTTTGGACTTTAGGCCTTCATCTTAATAATGAAAGCAGGGTTTATATAATTAGGTTGCTAAAATATGCTTATTTAATCAATGGTGCAATAACTAATGATACTACAGACATCAATTTAATTAAAATATTAAGGGATGGACCCGACGTATCTTTAAACGGGTCTCCCACCGTATCGCCGACTACTGCGGCTTTATGTGCATCCGAGCCTTTTGTATATGTAAAACCGTCTAATGTAAAACCGCTTTCTATAAGTTTTTTTGCATTGTCCCAGGCACCTCCTGCATTAGACTGAAAAATAGCCATCAGAACACCGCTTGCAGTTAAACCGGCAAGGAGCCCGGCAAGCATTTCCTTGTTTATAAAACCAACTACGACAGGTATCGCAACAGCCATTACACCGGGGACAACCATCGACTTAATTGCAGCTTTTGTCGAAATCTCAACACACTTCGAATATTCTGCTTTGGCTGTTCCTTCTCTTAATCCTTTAATTTCTCTGAATTGTCTGCCGACTTCTATAATCATTTCCTTTGCCGCACGACCAACGGCTCCCATTGCAATAGAAGAAAATAAGAAGGGAAGCATAGCTCCAATGAACAAGCCGCCCATAATGATTGGTTTTGCCAGGTCAATTACCAAGATATCTGCTTGGTGCATATAAGCAGAGAATAATGCCAAAGCAGTCAGAGCCGCTGAACCTATGGCAAAACCTTTCCCGATTGCTGCCGTTGTGTTTCCGACAGCATCGAGTTTATCTGTTCGTTCTCTTACTTCTTTTGGAAGTTCGGACATTTCTGCAATACCGCCGGCGTTATCTGAGATTGGTCCGTATGCATCGACAGCTAATTGAATGCCGGTAGTTGAAAGCATTCCGAGAGCGGCGATTGCTATTCCGTAAAGATTAGCAAACGCATATGCACTTATAATTCCGGCAGATAAAATTAATATTGGTATAGCGGTAGACATCATTCCGAGTCCAAGTCCGGCTATAATATTTGTTGCAACTCCCGTAATCGACTGGCTCGCAATTCTATGTACAGGCTTGTTTTCCGTACTTGTATAATATTCGGTAACAATTCCTATTAAAACGCCTGCAGCCAAACCGATTATGGTGGAATAGAAAACGCCGAGACTTGTGTAAGTAAAATCTCCGTAAACCCATTTTTCGGGAAGCATGTTTGTGATAATAAAATACGATGCAACGATCATCAAACCTGCAGCAGTAAATTCACCGAAGTTAAGGGCTTTCTGCGGATTGCCTCCTTCTTTAACTTTTACAAAGAAAGTTCCAAATATTGAAAGTAAGATTCCCATTCCTGCCAATATTAAAGGAAGAATTACTGCTTCCAAATTGATACCGGGGATGGAGGAATCGGCAAAGATAGCGCCGAGTACCATTGTACCGATTATAGCGCCGACGTAAGATTCAAATAAATCTGCGCCCATTCCTGCAACGTCACCAACATTATCGCCAACGTTATCGGCAATTGTTGCGGGATTTCTTGGGTCGTCTTCGGGGATTCCTTCATAAACTTTTCCGGCGAGGTCGGCACCTACGTCTGCAGCTTTTGTATAAATGCCTCCGCCTACACGGGCGAAAAGTGCAATCGAAGAAGCGCCGAGCGAGAATCCCGAAATGACATTTATAATTTTTGAAAGATCCCATGAGAGATCAGAGTAAAAAATAAACAACAAACTCAAACCGAGTACGCCGAGTCCTACTACATTCATTCCCATAATTGAACCGCCCGAGAAGGCAATTTCAAGAGCCTTACCCAATCCGGTTCTTGCCGCGTTAGTAGTTCTAACATTTGCTTTAGTTGCGGCAATCATTCCTAGAAAACCTGCCAAAGCGGAACACAAAGCTCCTACAACAAATGAAACTGCAATTAGCCATGAAGAATCTGCTCTTCCCATGTTTGAAAAACCGAGCAGTAAGGCAACGGATATAACAAATATAGCGAGCACTTTATATTCCGTTTTTAAAAATGCAATTGCTCCTTCTCGAATATGCTTCGAGATCTCGATCATATTTTCCGTTCCGGGATCCTGTTTTCCAATCCAGCGGTATTTAATTGCGGAATATAAAAGAGCCGATAAACCTATAAACGGGATGATGTAAATCAAATTAGACATGAGTTTCTCCTAGTTTGCATCGGGTAAGATGTTATTGGATTTTTCATTATTACCTTTTGAGTTTTTACTGAAGTAATCCAGCATTTTTTGTGTGCCGTTTTCAATGAACTCTTCAATGAGTTCAACGGAAAAAGAAATATTGTCTTTTATTGATTCGAATTGTTTTTTATCAAATTTGCTGAGTACATAGTCTGCCATTTCGCCTTTTTCGAAATCGCTTCCGATACCGAATCTAAGACGCGGGAATGAATCGCTTTGAGTGTGATAAATGATTGATTTCAAACCGTTGTGGCCGCCGTCGGAACCCGATTTCCGGATTCTTATCTGTCCCATTTCCAGATTTACGTCGTCAACTATAACCAGCATATCTTCCGTTCTGAGATTGTTCTCTTCAAGAAAATCTGCGACAGCAATTCCACTAAGATTTACATATGTAGTGGGTTTAATTAAAAAATAATGAGTGGTGCCGCTGACACCACTTGTATAATAATAATCTTTTTTCGAAGGTTTGAAAAAAAGCTTCTTCTTTTCAGCAAAGAAGTCTAATATTATAAAGCCTATGTTGTGTTTTGTTAATTCGTATTTCTTATAGGGATTACCAATTCCAACAACAGCTTTCAAGAATCTTATTCTTCCTCTTTTTCAGCTTTACCTTTTGATATAACTTCCGGTTCTTCGAGCTCGGCTTCGGTTTCTGCCTCTTCGACTGCGACGGTTTCGGTCTGTACGCTTCTCGGTATATTCACCGAAACAATAATTACGTCTTCAGGGTTAAGGATCTTTACGTTTTCCAAAGACAAGTCTTTAATGTGAACCGAATCTCCAACGCCAAGTTCGGAGATATTTATTGTAACATGTTCCGGGATATTCTTCGGTAAGCAAGAGACATTAATCCTATGCAGATGATGCTGAATTACACCTCCTTCTTTAACACCCTTTGCCTGTCCTTCAAGAATAACCGGAACTTCGAGTTCCAATTCCTGACCAACCTGGATTCCTTGTAGATCGAAATGAATTATTTTGTCGGAAACGGGATCGAAATCAACACTCTTAAGAATTGATTGGATCTCTTCTCCGTCATCTATTTTGAGGTTTACAATATGGGTTTCGGAAGTAAAAACCAACGGTTTCAATGCTCTTTCGGGTACATAAATAGGGACAGGTTCGGAACCTTTTGTATAAAATATTCCGGGTACATCCCCGGTTCTTCTTAATTGGTTGTTTGCGCCTTTTGTAGAAAGTTCACGTTTTTTTACAGGTAACTTGATCTCAGACATTTTTTTCTCCTAACTATCCTTTATCAATTTCGAAAAGGGAACTTACCGATTCGTTCTTATACGAACGAATTATAGCCTCGGCTAATAATTCCGAAGCTGTTCTCACCTTAATCTTTTTATTATTTGAATATTCTTTTAACGGAATACTGTCCGTTACGTATAACTCCTTTATACTTGTGTCGTTAATTCTCTCCAACGCATGACCGGAAAGCAAAGCATGTGTAACCGCACCATAAATATCTTTTGCACCGTTTTCCTTCATTGTATTTATCGCCGATACAAATGTACCGCCGGTATCGATCAGGTCGTCAACAATAAGAACGTTTTTATCTTTTACGTCACCGATAATGTGCATTACTTCGGCCACATTATGTGCCGGTCTTCTTTTATCAATAAGAACCAAACTTGCGTTCAACCTTTTTGCGTAAGCTCTTGCCAATCTTATGCCGCCAATATCCGGGGATACAACCACCAAATCTTTTAACTTTTCTTTGAAGATAACCGTGAAAACCGGAGAGGCGTACAAATGGTCGAACGGTATATCAAAAAATCCTTGAATCTGTGCAGCGTGCAAGTCCATCGTTATCACTCTATCCGCACCGGCAACCGTTATCAGGTTTGCAACCAGCTTTGCTGTTATGGAAACACGCGGCTGGTCTTTTCTGTCCTGTCTTGCATATCCGAAATAGGGAATTACGGCAGTTACCCGTTTTGCAGAAGCCCTTTTTGCGGCATCCAGCATAATGAGTAATTCAATAAGATTTTCTGCCGGCGGGTGAGTGGATTGAACTATAAAAACTTCTCTTCCACGAATATTTTCAAAGTACTTGACCCAAATTTCACCGTCACTGAACCTTTTTAGATCGATCTCACCGTTCTCTAAGCCTAAATAATCGCAAATTTTCTGAGTTAATTTGGGATTTGAACTTCCGGAAAAAATTAACGGTTCCTTTTCCAACCCTAAAAGCGTGTCTTTTTTGTTGTTAATTGACGGACAAATATAAATAAAAGTTAAGTTATGTCAAAAGAACTATTATTGTAATTACCTACTTTGTACGCTTACTAAATAGGAAAAAAACCACTACAATAATTATCAAAAGTGCGCTGTAATAAATCCAGGGCGGAGTTTCTTTTAACTTGAAGGGTCGGTACGATGCGGTTATATATTTGCCTGTCCCTATCTCGTCAAGGGTGTATTTCCATGTGAGCATATTGTTGGAAAC
>CAZRIQ010000091.1:0-7454 GCA_964600175.1 uncultured Melioribacter sp.
AGGATATTACAACTGGTACCCAAGCTTAGATGATAAAAGTAAGAATTGGGGAGGTATGACTACGCTGTTATCGTCAACAGCGAATAACCTAATTGATGAAAATATTCAGTTCATTGAATTTTATATGAAGATAGACGATGCCCCGCCCGATCAAAAACTAAAATTAAATATCGATTTAGGACAAATCAGTGAAGATGTAATTCCTAATAATAGACTCGATTCCGAAGACAAACCGCCGATGAACGATCTGGTGGACCAAGGCGAAGATACGGGTATTGACGGTTTAACAGATCCTGAGGAACCGGGCTACAATTCGGTAACAAATCCTGATCCGAGCAGTGATGATTATTCATTTCAATTAACACAGAATGCGGATTATTCTCACATCAATGGTACAGAAGGTAATGCCAATTCGATTGATCTCGGAAGAGTACCCGATTCGGAAGATTTGAACCACAACTTTACCCTCGATAGGGTGAACAGCTACTTCCGTTATGAAGTGCCTTTAGATACAAGTCGCACGGATAATCCTTTTATTCAAGGAGGAGGGGGGAACGATAATGCAGGCTGGTATTTAATTAGAATTCCGTTGAAGGATTTTACCAATTCTATCGGTTCCCCAAGCTTGTCGGTTGTTGATGCGATAAGGTTTTGGGTTTCCGGTGCGCAGTCGCCTATCCATTTACGTTTTGCCGAAATGAATCTTGTAGGTAACCAGTGGCAGAAAGTATTGAATCAAAAAGTTACGATTGACGATACGGTTCTTACCGTTTCTACAGTCAATATTGAAGATAACCCGGATTATTATTCCCCGCCGGGAGTATTTAGAGAAAGAGACAGAACAAAGCCTGATGAGAATGTTTATAAAAACGAACAATCGCTGGATTTAATTATGAATAACCTGGAAGACGGCGACAAGCGTGAAGTAGTAAAATATTTATATAAACCGTTAGACGTTTTTAATTATAAAGAAATGAAACTCTTTTTGCACGGTGATCTAAAGAACCAGGAAGGTTCGGTATCTTATTATAAGGATGTCACCGACTACGGGGCTGAAGTTTATTTAAGGTTCGGTTCCGATACTACAAACTATTACGAATACATACAGCCGGTACAGGCAGATTGGAATGAAGTGAGTTTGGTATTTTCTAAACTTACGGCAATCAAAGAGAGTCGGGATAGTCTCCAGACTCTTGGCGAATATCTTGTACCGCTGGAAGGAGAACCAGGACATTATTACGGTGTAAGAGGTAATCCAACCTTAACAAGGGTGTCGTATTTTTCGATAGGAATTATAAACCCAAGCAATGTAGGTACGCCCGGAGAAAAAGTTTCCGGAACAGTATGGGTAAATGAACTTAGAGTTTTGGATGCAGATGCTACGCCCGGCTGGGCATATAGTGCAAGCGGATCATTTAAGTTAGCAGATTTGATGAGTGTTAATTTTAATATTAGCCAATCTAATCCGTACTTTCACAAGTTGCCAGAACAATTTGGTTCCAGGCAGGATGCAAGAAGCTGGGGGGTTGCAGTCGATTTAGACTTAATGAAATTGATACCGGTGAATTTGCCGGGGAGTAATTTCCATTTGAGTTACCAGAGGAATGAACAAACCATAAATCCGCTTTATTTACCGGGGACGGATATTACGGTTACGGGTGCACAGAATGAACTGGAAAGACTTCTAACTGAGAAAAATGTTGATCCCACAGAAATTAAATCGGCTATTGATAGTATAAAAACAATTTCTCAAACCATCAATGTTTCCGAAACCTGGAGTGTATCCGGTATGAGGATAAAAATCCCAACCGATCATTGGTATATAAGAGATATAGTAAACAATTTATCTTTCGGTTTTAATTACAATAGAAGTTACGGCAGAACTCCTACCGTATATAAGAATGACAATTGGCTTTGGAATGCA
Source organism: uncultured Melioribacter sp. (assembly GCA_964600175.1). Taxonomy (GTDB): domain Bacteria; phylum Bacteroidota; class Ignavibacteria; order Ignavibacteriales; family Melioribacteraceae; genus Pyranulibacter. The sequence goes on from CAZRIQ010000091.1 coordinate 1,925, forward strand.
AGTGCAAATTACTCGGTAAATTTTAGCCGGGATCTTTATTTCCAGCCTGTAAGAATACCTTATCTAGGAGACTTACTTTCTATCTTTTCGGATTATAGAAACGTTAAAATTTATTTTACCCCGTCTTCGTTTCATTGGGGAATTACCGCTTCAAGAAAGAAAACTTTTTCTCAAACGAGAACATCAAACACCGAACCGAATATTCAAAGAGATTTTACTACTTCAAGAACTGCAGGATTTGATTGGGTGTTAACCGAAGGAGGATTGTTTAATCTTTCCTTTAATTACAATTTTACTACTCTATCTTCCTTAGCCTATTTGTTAACTATAGATAAAATGGAAAGACCCGAAAGCGACATTTGGCATGATATATTTAATGGTGCATTTTTCGGTAACGACTACGACTTCAAACAAAATTTTGATATTAAAACCAGCCCGCGTCTGCCTTCTCTTTGGGATTTGGATAAGTATATTTCTTTGAATGCGTCTTACTCGGTTTCATACAATTGGAAAAACAATTTTCAACAAGAAGATCTCGGTAGAAGTGCCGGGTATTCGGGACGTGCGACGGCTGGAATTACAGTCCGGCTCAAATCCATTTTTGCGCCTTTGTTTAGGGAAAAATCTACGGTCCCGTCTCGCTCGGAAGTTACACTTCCTCCAAGAGGCGGACGAAGGTCAGATCGAAGGAATCCACCGCTTCCCCCGGTTCCTAGCGGCAATAATGTCGATCAAAAAATTAATCCGGAGAAAAAACCGGAAGGCGCAGAAAAAAGAGGTAATTTAGAAAAACGACTACGGTTACCAGAAACTGATACAACTGCTGCCGATACTACATTTGCCGATACCACAGCATTAGCTGAACAGGAAAAGAGCAAATTCAATATTTTTGATTCGTTGGAGTATTTGAAACTTGGTGTGAAATGGCTCTTTCTGGATTATGATCAAATAACATTTAATTTCAGCAATCAAACTTCTATGACAGGAAGCGGTCTTGCCGGTGTAGGTTCCGGTTTCAATAATTTTTGGGGTATAAAGCAGAACAGCAACCAAGGTCCCAATAGGTTGTTTATGCTGGGACTTTCAAATAACGCTGGTCCAAGAGCACCTAATGGAAATCTCCAGGATAATTTTACTTATAAAAACCAGATTGATATAAAAACTTCCAGACCCTTATGGGCAGGAGCTCAACTGGATATAACATGGAGTTCCGGGTGGGGAATTAACAAAACTACATCGCTCCAAACCGATTCTTTGGGTAACGTTTCGATAAATAACTTGACTTCTACTGGAACACTCGATAGATCGTTTTTAAGTTTTCCACCATTTTTAATTTTTAATAACGGCATTAAAAAAGTAAATGAACTGTACGATAAAAATGCAGCCAATCCCAGCGAGAATCTCTCGAATGCTTTTGTTAAAGGTTTTGAAACTTTTTCTCTGTTTTCGAAGATACCCCTTCTAAATGAATTTGCTAAATATATCCCGAGGCCAAACTGGAGTTTTAACTGGACAGGTTTGGAAAAAATCAGTTTTCTTAAATTCGCTAAAAAGATAACGATTCAACATGCTTATGCTTCTACATTTAGCGAGGGTTGGAAAATAAATCCCGATGGTCTCCAGGAAATTCAAACACAGAAAGTTGATTATGGATTCACGCCGCTGCTTGGAATTAGTTTCCAATTTGACAATATTTTGGATGGGCAAGTAACCGGGAACTTCAGGTTTGCAACAAAGACGTCTTATGCTTTGGGTGTAACAACAAGAAATATTACCGAAACTTTCACAAAAGATATTAACATTACGGCAAGTTACAGCAAATCGGGTTTCGAACTGCCGCTATTCGGTATATCGTTGAAGAACGATATAGAGATATCGATAAACTATACAAGCGGGCAAAACTCAAGCGTAATTTATGAAATGGATAATTTTAAGGAAGGAGGTAAACCGCAGGACGGAACTGTAAGAACTACGATTCAGCCGCAGATAAAATATGTAATGAGTTCCCGTGTTACAATGACTGTCTTATATAAAAGGACAACGGTTGACCCGCAAGGTGCTGCAAGAATGCCTCCTACCACTACGAATGAAGCCGGGGTCGATATTCATATAGCGATTCAATAATCAAATAAGGAATAAAATATTGCTTTCAAAAAACAATAAAATATTGTGGGTCGATGATGAAATTGAACTACTTCGTGCCCATATAATTTTTCTGAATGAAAAAGGTTACGAAGTGGAAACCGTTACAAACGGCGAAGATGCGATTGCGGAACTTAAGCGGGCTTCTTACGACCTGATTTTTCTCGATGAAATGATGACGGGTTTGGGGGGACTTGAGACACTGTCGCAAATTAGGGAAATCGATCCGAATGTTCCTGTTGTAATGGTAACGAAAAGCGAAGAAGAATCATTAATGCATGATGCGATTGGAGGCAAAATCAACGATTATTTGATAAAGCCTGTTCACCCTTCACAAATTTTAATGGTTTGCAAAAAGCTGCTTGAAGTTAAAAAGATTTCTGTGGAGTATGTTGCAAAAGATTATCTGCAAGACTTCAATGAGATTTCAAGAAAATTATCTCTCGATCCCGATTTCAACGACTGGCTTGAGATTTATCTTAAACTTGTTAATTGGGGAATGGAACTCGATGTTCACCCGGAAGTGGATTTAAAACAAACATTAGCCGAGCAAACAAAAGAATGCAATAAAGAGTTTTCGAAATACATCGAGAAAAATTATAAACGCTGGATAAACGAAGAAGACATTGATAAGCCAGACTTAACCCCGGCTATCACGGAAAAATATATTTTCCCTGAATTGAAAAATTCCGATGGTCCGGTTTTTTATTTTGTAATTGACTGTCTCCGGTTAGACCAATGGCTGATAATGGAAAAGAGTCTCTTGGAATATTTCAAAATCGATAAGTCTTATTACTATTCAATTTTGCCTACGGCAACTCCGTATGCCCGTAATTCTTTGTTCAGCGGTTTGTTCCCTTCGGAAATTGAAAAACAATATCCTGATCTTTGGGCGAGCGGGAACGACGACGAAAAAAGTATGAACAAATATGAAAAGGAGCTTCTTCAACTTTTGCTGAATAGGAAGAAAATTTCTCTTAACAACGAATTGAAGTACATGAAAATAATTGATCCGGATGTCGGAAGGGCATTCGAACAGAACATTCTTTCTCATAAAAAGACTCATCTATTTGCAGTTGTGGTCAACTTCCTGGATATGATTGCTCACGGTAGATCCGATTCCGATATATTAAAAGAAATTGCACCGGATGAATCGGCTTACCGTTCACTTACAAACAGTTGGTTCCAGCATTCGTCACTTTTCGGTACCTTTAAAGCGATTGCTACAATTCCAAATGCGAAAGTAATTGTTACTACGGATCACGGCAGTATAAGAACGCTGCGCGGTTCAAAGGTTTTAGGAGATAGAGAGGCATCAACAAATCTGAGGTTTAAGTTCGGAAGGAATCTTAAAGTAGACGACAAACATGCAATCTTTATCAAAAACCCGAACGAATACCGGCTTCCCAAAAGGGGTGTCACAATCAGTTATATCATAGCTAAGGAAGATTATTATTTTGTTTACCCGACTGACTATCATAAATATTTGAGCTATTACAAAGACAGCTTTCAGCACGGTGGTATTTCTATGGAAGAGATGATATTGCCCGTTATTACCATGGAGAGTAAAGCGTAAATGAAACTCCCGCTGAATGTGGTTGCTGAAAACGAAAACGATACGAAAAAAATTGCCGAGGAATTTGCCGATGTGCTTAACAACGGTGATAAAATTTTGTTAAGCGGTGATTTGGGAAGCGGCAAAACTTTTTTTGTGAAATCTGTTTGTAACAAATATAATATTCATAATGTTTCGAGTCCCACTTTCTCAATTGTGAATGAATATGTCGGTAACAAAAAAATATATCATTTTGATTTTTATCGAATAAAAAAAGCTGTAGAATTGTATGACATAGGTTTTGAAGATTATTTGAAAGATGACGAAGCCGTATTATTTATTGAATGGGCGGAACTTATACCGGAAGTATTGCCGACTGAGTGTTATGAAGTCAAACTTGAAGATGTTGTTGGAACAAAAAGAATAATTTCGATAACTAAAAGGTGATTAGCATGCTGCCGTTATTGGCAATCGAAACGAGTTCGGAATTATGCAGTGTAGCGCTGATGATCAATGAGAAGATTGTTTACGAAATTAATGTGAAGGAGAAACATATCCATTCAAAAAAACTGTTAAGTATGACGGATGAAGTGTTAAAGTTATCCGGAATCGATATAAAAGATTTAAAGAGTACGGCGGTGTCTATTGGACCAGGTTCATTTACAGGATTACGAATCGGTCTTTCGGCTGCAAAGGGGATAGCATTAGGTGCAAACTTGCCGATCATTCCTGTTCCGACATTTGAAGTACTGGCATTCGATATTTGCAGGTATTTACCGGATAGAAGTAAGTTCGCGATTGCGAATGTGGTTAACAGTGAAGAGCTCTACTTTGCTAAGTACAAAAAAACAAACGGCTCTTATGAAACGATTGAGGAACTTAAGCTGATCAAAAAAGAAAAACTGGATTCGAAAGTTTCCAAAGATGAATTGATTTTTGGTGATTACCGTAATAAAGTCGGATTTACAGCCGCCTCGCAAATTGCCAATTGGTCTTATATATTTGGCAAAGATTTATTAACTTTTGAATACGATTATTTGGAACCAAATTATCTTAAAAAATTTGTGACAAGGGTAAAACTATGAAAAAGATATTCTTATTTGTTTTCTTAATTGCTATTTCAATTACATATTGCCAAAAGAAAGCTCCTAAAATAGAAGCTACCGAACCGGTTGTTGACCTGGGGACATTAATAGAAGGTCAGATGGCTGATCACGAATTCGTGGTGAAAAATGTTGGGAATTCCGTTTTGAAAATAGATAAAGTTAGAGCATCTTGCGGTTGTACTGCTGTCGAACCTACCAAAAACGATCTTAACCCCGGTGAACAAACTAATATTAAAATAAAATTTAATTCGAGCGGGAGATTGGGCATGCAGCAGAAATTTGTTTATATTTTTTCAAATGACCCGCAAACTCCGGAATTGAGACTTTCTTTCACGGCGACGGTTATTCCTAAAGATTCAAAAGAACTACAAAGTATGAAGAAAGCACGCCTTGTTCTTGAAAAAAACGAATTCAATTTCGGCGATGTAAAAGAAGGAAAGATTGTTACTGCAGTAATAGGGTTTAAAAATGTTGGAAATGATAACCTTATAATAAAGGATGTTAGGACATCGTGCGGCTGTACGGCTGCTTTATTGAGTAGTAAAAATCTTAAACCCGGCGAAAGCGGAAGCATAAAAATTGAACTCGATACCTCTCATCGCGAAGGCAAATTAACACGTACGGTTACATTGTATTCAAACGATCCTGAAATACCGAATCAAACAATTACCTTGTTTGTAAATATCCAAAAGAGTTAAGCCCGATGGCATGGTTTAAAAGATCTAAA
>CAZRIQ010000092.1:0-7438 GCA_964600175.1 uncultured Melioribacter sp.
TGATACCTTTCCTTCATAATTGAGAACTTTAATAAAGTCCCCGGTTTCAAAAGGAGGGTTATACGAGATTAGAAATCCGCCGATAAAGTTTTTCCAGAATGGAATTGAAGCCGAACCGACGAAGATTACAAGCAACAAAGTCAACACAAGAATTATTTCTTTCGAGGAACCGAACAACAAAGTAATTACGAGGTAGAAAAAGATAATCCCGGTAAGAATCCGGAGAAGCGCAAGCATTTTTGTATATGCCGAAGGGAGACTTCTAAAGAACTTTGATTTGGAGATGCGATTTATCAGCTTAAACAATCCAAACCAGATTAGAATTAATACGAGCACTTCAATGATTGTGAAAAGGCTAATTTGTTTTATTGCGTCTAAAAGTTTTTTATCGTATTGCAGAGCCTCATTTATTAATGTCTTTTGCTTGGTTACCGGGTGCTTTTGCAACGTAGTAGATTTTAGTGTCTCTGTTTTTGAAGAATCTTTTACATGTGTTGAATATGCCGGTGCAACAACAATATTTGAAACCGTGTCTTTTGTTGTGTTCGGATTGACGGTTGTGGATGTATCCTGCGCATAATTCGAATATGTAGATATAAAAAGGACAATCAAGAATATTTTTAACAAAAGCTTATTCATTACTTTATGTTTCTCTTAATCAGTTCGGTTTCAATAATTTTGTACAGGAATTTATTGATGAAGTAAATATTGTCGTTAATCTCTATCTGGTCTTTTCTTATCAGGTTCAACGAAACGAGAGTATTAAGTATTTCCCTCGATGACTCGATTGAGAGTTTGAACATTTCGGAATGCTGGTTATCTGTCAGCGAACCGTGCAGCAATAAACTCGATAGAGTTAAGCAGTAAACGTGGTCTAAATTAGCAAGAGCTTTGGAAACTATTTTTTTCGGCGGACGTATTACAACCCGATTTTCTTTTACGGATTCGATCGAGAGAAGCCAATAAAACATTGCCGAAACAATGTTGCCCCCCGAGTACTCTTCGAGCCTGTTAAAGAATTGTTCAGAAAGTACCGCCTGTTCTTCATCTTTTGACCTGGGCTGAATGAATTTTGATTTGAATTCCTGAAGCTGGTCGGGTACAAATTGAAGACCATAGCCGGTAGCGTTATGCCTTTGTATTATGATTGATTTTATATCTTTCTTGTGCAATTCGTTGATGAAAATTTTTCTTTCGAAAACGTCGCCGAAATCAAAGTTGTTGTCTAAAAACTCCCATGAGTATTTGCCTGTAGAGCACATCCAGAGCGTATTCTGACTTGTAACATTCAATATATACTTAAACGTTTCGAGTGCGCCGTAGCCGTTTATTTTGCGTAGGAAAAGTTTATTTATATTTTCAAGAACGATAATCTTCTTGTTTGTTTTGTCGTTTAGAAGTACAACAAGCTCGTCAAGAGAAAGGGTTCTTTCGTATTTTAAAAGCCGGCTGAAGATTTTTAACAAGCGTTGTTTATCGACAATTGTTTCCTCAATATTAAATCGAATGTAGCGGAGATTGTTAAACTCGTTGTTGATTATAGAGTTGATTAGGCTTCGTTTCCCGCCGCCCGGTTCCCCGATCAAAATTACAGATGATTTCCGGCTCTCATTAAAGTTGGCAAGTGCAGATTGAATTGTGTCGTGAACATAATCCTGACCCACGTAGAAATCGGATGTTTCAAGCGGAGTTCCGTCAAATAGTTTTTTGTAGATGTAAGGAAGACGGTTAAAGCTGCTTTGAGTTTGTAAAACATTTTCCGATGAAACTTCTTCCGCCTTTACTTTTCTCAAATGGTATTTTATCAACAAATCGTGAACTATATCTTGGAAGTATTTTTTGTAACTGCGTTTTATAACGAGGGAATATTTTCTAAGTTCGTGTCCGGCGGTTTTGCCCGCTCCCCCGGCTAGGGAAATGATTCTGCTCTTTTGTTTTTCTTTACCCAGGTACAGGTTGATATTGAAAGACGACCTTTGAAGTATCATCTCATTTAACTCATTAATTGCAACATCTACTTTTTCAGTAATACGCAAAATGATATTCTCTTCCAGCCGGTCGATCAACTGGTTGATCTGTGCAATCCGGTCGTTCATCTTTTCACAGAACGACACTGCAAGATTGAGTGCTGTATTAAAACCGATGTCTTCGTTTTCCAATTCTTTTATTGCGGTGTCGAAGTGGAAGTTTACAATCAAAACGAAATTTTTCACTTCGATCGCAATCAAGTTCAATTGGTTAATTAACAGTTCGTTTACCTCGCCGATTTCACGCGGAAGTTTTCTCTCTATAAGATTTTCAGCTGCAGGTCTTATTGGAACGCTCTTTAACTGGATCTGTTTTGGCGTTCTTTCTTTGAATTGTAGGTCTGCCTCTTCGAGCAATTCAATTTTTTTCGGGAGCTCATTTGTAATGTTTGTAAAACCTTTGATTAGGTTTTCGAAAAGAAGACTTATCCGTTTCCCGGCCTTAGTCGTTTCGAGAATCTTTATGTGCTTGTCTATCGTTGGGGCAAAATCTTTTTCCTTTGTTGTCGCAAGCAATGATTTAAGCTGTTCAGGCTTTTTCTTTTCGTACTCTTTTATTTTTTTCGAAAATTGATCGATCCTTTTTGTGAGATCGTTGTTGGTGTCTCTCAAATTGCTGTTTATCTCTTCCGAAACGCCGAGTAAAGATGAATTTACAATTTCGTTGATCCGCACTTTCAATCTGTTAACGTATGCTTCTTTTTGAAAAAGCCCAAGTATACCAGAGTAGTATAAAGCCCAATATCTAATTGATTGAAGCGCTGTTTCTTTTGCCGTTTCGCTTTTTTCGTAAACCTTGGAAAATCTAAAATTCTTTTTCTTGAATTCGTGTGTTCCGGCAATTCCTAAAATCTCTACAAGATGATTGAACGGATTCGCGATAGCGTAGTACAAACGGTTGCTGATTTCTTCCGTCGTGGTATTTATCTGTGAAGTATAAACCGTAATGGCGTTGATCGTTTGTTGATGAATTTCATCTAGTTTACTCAACAAGATGCTTGGCAGACCCGGGTTGTCCCTTTCCTGGATCAAGAGTTTTATAAGCTCGTCGAGGTCTTTGCTCGTTTCGCTGTAGAATGATTTTAAGATTCTCAACGTTGTCAAACGTTCGGTTCCTACGAGGTTTACGGCTTCAAGAATTTCCTGTGAGGACTCGCCGACCAGATAATACTTCGCTAGATTTTTATAGTCTACGATGCGTCGCAGTTTGTAATCTTTGTTGAATGACCGGTTGAAGAACAATTTCGTTTTGTAGAGGAATTTTCTGAACTTCTCCCCGAACGGATCGTCTTTTTTAATTGTATACTTTTCTCTTTCGAGTTCGACGAGATATTCGTTTTGCAGCCCATCTGTCAGATCGATGAACGAATAGAACAAATCCTGAACTAACGGCTCAAGACGCAGAATATGATTTTCCGTTTCCTTTCTTTCTTCGCTTAATGCAATCAACCAATCGGCAATATTTTTTTGGACCTTTAGAATTTCGTTTCTTATTTGAGAAGGTGAAAGCCCCGGTTGGGTAATTACTTTTTTAAGATTTTGGTATTCGTCAGAATATTTTTCGGTAAGATTAACTACAAGCTCAATCGATTCCTCGCTTCTCGACTGGATAAACTTCCTGTCAAACTGTGTGAGAATATCGTTTACTTTAAATAAAATATTGAAAAGCGACTTATTCAGTCTTTCGTCGTTAAGATTAGGTGTGTTGAATCTCTTCTTAAGTTTTTTGGGAACGGTTTCCCCGGCTTCGCTTACTCCAGCAATGCTTTCAAGATTAATTTGTGAAGTGCCTTCGTGTAGAGCCGTTATTTTCTTTGCCTTGCCGATCCCGATTTTCAACAGTATCGGTCCGATAAAAATATTAAATGCGACTATCGACATAATTAGATTTTTCAAATCAGCTCCGAGACCCGGCAGCTTTTGTGCTATAATAATTGAAAGTCCTAGTATCAATCCGCCGATTGAAAGGAATCCGAGCCAGCCGAAGTCGACAAGTTCTTTGGGCTCTTTGGAGATTTTTGCAGCAAGACGTACGGAAAAGAATAGAGCGATACCACGCACGACAACGATTATCAAACCGATGGCAAACGCTTCGGTAACAGATATTAAATTAATTGAAGCGCCTGCGAGTGTGAAAAATGTAATAAATATTGGCAATGAAAGTTTCTTGAGCGGCTTGTGAAAGATCTCCTCGTTCTTACTATAATTCTGAATAACAAATCCCGCCGCAACAAAGACAACCAGCGTTTCAAGATGCAGTGTGGATGAAAGTTCGCTTCCGAAAACAACAAAGGCAAGAATAAAAAGCAACATTTCCTTGCCCACATACCGCAAATAAAATATTGTTAGTCCTCCCAATACCGCACCAATGAGAATCGAAAGCAACAGTTCTTTACCGAGATCTCCGAATACTTGTATATCCAAAACACCGGAAGGCGATGTCAGCGCCGTCGAAATCGTTAAGACGACGGCAAGCAGAAGAATAACAATAAGGTCTTTAACGATTGCTGTGCTTAGAATAAGATCGATAAACCTGCCCTCTGCTTTTGATTCATCTGCAACAACAAGCGTCAGTTCTATGGAGGTTCCCAAGGCAACAACAGAAAGAATCAAGCCGGCAGATAAAATTGTTCTCCATCCAGCACCGGCAAGAAAAGGAATTAATTGTGCCGATGCGAAAACTGCCGCCGTTACCAAAACAAAGATGAGCATAATCTTGAACAACAGTATAAGGGAAATTGATTTCGCAGAATTTTTGATGTTAGCTATTTTTAATTCCATTCCGGCAATTAGCGCAATTAGACCGAGGGTTACGTTGTTGACAAGGCTTAAGTCGTCGATTACTTTGAAGCTGAAAACCTTTAAGAGATTTGTTTGAAAAATGTAATCGGAGAACGGACCGAAGAAAATTCCTATCAACAAGTAGCCGATTACACGCGGGAGTTTTAGCATTGCAAACACTTCGCCCAGAGCAAAAGAAGCTAGTACCAAAAATCCCAATACTGCGAGTGTCTTCGGGTTCACAAGCGAAGTTGTTTCTATCTGAATCGTTTGAACAAAGAGAAAGACTGCAAAGAGAATTCCTATTATTATGAATCGTCTGATTATAGCGGTCATTGTGTCTCTCCCTTTATTTCACCGGAATCAACGAGCAGTTTTTTTGTAGAGGAGAATGCAAGTAGACCGAAGAATATTACAGATACCAGCGAAACGCTGACAACAATCGGTGTAAGATTAGTTTTGTAAACATTTAGATAGTCTATTACCATTGCACATACTATGATATCGTGTGTAAGCAAACCTGAACCTATACGTGGGGATATCTTTTCTTTTTCGAAAGCGGAAATAAAGCTGAGATAACCGGAAAGCTTTTTCGAAAGGAATCTTAAAATTATGAACGCCGCCGAAGCAACGACAAATACACTCAACGGGGCGGGCATCCAATAAAATCCCGCCATTACAACAATCAATAAACCAATCGGCTCGACAAGACGGCTCAAAGCACTTTCAAGTTTACCTGATACCTTAGATAAGTTTGCAAGAATAAATCCGAGTATAAAGTTCATATACAACGGTGAGAAATTTAAGAAGTAAGCTAAACCGCTTGTGAAAATTGTAATCCCGATTACGGCAACGAAAAATTTGTTTTCGTCTTCTTCTCTTCCTAAAAAGATATTAAAGAGAATTCCGACGAGTACCGCAAGAAGGATTCCTATAACCACCCATTCGGTTGGAGTAATCTTATGTATAGCTGCAACCTTGGTGAGAGTTGCTTCATTTCCGATGCGAACGATACCGAACAATAAGCCGTAAATAAATATGCTTATGTTCAGGTTCAATCTCGTCGATGAATCGAGAGCCGAAGTAATCGGGCCTGAAATTTTATATTTATTGACAATCGCTTTTATGACATAGTTTGACGAGACCGACCCGATAACGGCAAGCACATAAGAGGCCGAAATTATGTCGTACAGGTTTTTCCCGTCGAAATAAAAATAGTAGAGCGCCCCGAATGAAACGCCGCCGATGACTATGAGAGTTATAATCATTTCGAAACTTACGAGGCGGATGTGTTCCGTTTCGGCTTTTTGGAAATCGGCAAGTTTGAATTTCAGTCCGTAAAATAAACCGATAATGCCGATCGCCGCAGAAATGCCGGGGGAAAGTTGTAGCAGAACAGCGTTATTGATTATTTCCGGGTATTTAAAATTGAAAGTCATATTGACCCAATTAGCGAAAGAGGGTCCGATAATGATTCCCAGAAGTATGTATTCGATTCCCGAAGGAGTATAAAATCTCGTTTGAATTTTTTCCTTCAGGAAGTTTGTGCCCAAAAATCCAAGAATAAGCACGGCAAGAAATATGATGAGAGGAGTCATCATTTGACGATGTTTTGCCGGGAATTTTGATAGAACATGATATTGACTTGTTCTTCTCCAAATGAATTGGTTAAAGATAAAAAATAGAGGGGATATAATCATGAAAGAAGTCGCGTAGGGAAGCGTTAATTTCAATTCGAACGAAGGATATTTGTGCAAAACAATGTATTCGTGTAAATTTTTGAATGTGGAATAAGATACGTTATATGGTTATTTTCCTTAGGAGTTTTATGATTTGAAAACAAATTTTGTATTGTTGCCGCAGGCTTTATACAACAATATGAACTTTAATAGAGGGAAAATAAAATGAGAACTTTTTTGTCAGTTCTAACGGTTATACTTTTTACCGTTGCCCTAAATGCTCAACAGATTGATCTACCGCGGTTGAGTCCTAATGCAACCGTTTCTCAAACGGTTGGTTATACAAACATAACCGTTACTTATTGCAGTCCGGGGGTTAAGGAAAGAAAGATTTGGGGCGGGCTCGTTCCGTACAACGAAGTCTGGCGCACCGGTGCGAACGAGGCTACGACAATTGAATTTACAACAGATGTAACTATTGAGGGAAACAAAGTTCCTGCCGGTAAATATGGGTTGTTTACAATTCCCACTGAGGACTATTGGACAATCATTTTGAATAAGACATGGAACCAATGGGGAGCGTTTAATTACGATGCGAAGCAGGACTTTTTGAGATTTAAAGTGAAACCGACAGAACACCTGTTCCGCGAAAGAATGGCTTTTGTTTTTTCGGATCTTAGTGACAGTACGGTTATGCTTAGTCTCTGCTGGGAAAAGTTAAAAGTTTCGTTCGGTATAAAAACCGATGTTCTTGGACAAGCACACGAGAAAATTTTGGAAGCGATAAAGAAGTCCAACGGTGACGACTGGCGCGTTTATGCCGCAGCTGCAGAATATTGTGCCGACAACGATGCATTTTTGAAAGATGCATTATCCTGGACGAATACCGCTTTGGAATTGAACAAAGGATTCTTTGTTTATTATGTGAAAGCAAAAGTACTTTTCGATATG
>CAZRIQ010000093.1:0-7424 GCA_964600175.1 uncultured Melioribacter sp.
AATCATTTATTTATCTTTTTTAATTAATGAAAAATTATTAAAGTATATTATAGTTGCAATATGTGTTGAGTTCTTACTTTTCTCTGCATATTTTTTTAGAGATCCCTATCGAAATCCGCCGACGCAAAAAAACTGTATAGTTTCCCCGGCAGACGGGAAAGTAATAATTACAAAAACAAAAGAAGAAAGCCGGTTTTTGAACGGAACCGTACAACAAGTCTCTATCTTTATGTCGCCGCTCGATGCACATGTTAATAGAATACCAATTGACGGCGTAATTGACTATTTTAAGTACATACCGGGTGAATACTTGGTGGCTTTCCACGAAAAAGCTGACGAGCGCAATGAACGTACGGAAATTGGGATAACGAATAAATTAGGGAGAGTGTTATTTACCCAGGTAGCCGGAATTATTGCACGAAGAATCGTGTGTAATTTAAAAGTCGGCGACAGAGTAAGCGCGGGAAGAAGTTTCGGAATGATAAAATTCGGAAGCCGGTCTGATGTTATGGTTGATACAACGTGGGAACTTAAGGTGAAAATAGGAGACAAAGTGAAAGCCGGCGAAACAATTCTATTTGAGAAACCAGAATGAATAACGCATTAAAAAAGTCTTACATTCCAAATATCGTAACCTCATGTAATATTCTTTCCGGGTTTATATCTATCTTGTTTGCGGGAAGAGGTGAATTCAAAACTGCGGCGGTGCTTATAATTCTCGCAGCAATTTTCGATACCCTCGACGGTATAGTTGCACGGTTTCTCGGTTCATCGAGTAAATTCGGTGTTGAACTCGACTCACTTTCAGACATAGTAAGTTTCGGTGCTGCACCTGCATTTTTAATTTATGAAAGCGATCTATTCAATTTCGGGTGGATAGGGATTGCAATCAGTTCCCTTCTCTTAATATTCGGTGCCTTCCGTTTGGCAAGATTCAATATTCAACTTGAAGACATTAAAACAAAAAACGATTTCAAAGGTTTACCGATCCCGATATCGGCTGTTACTATCGCACTTTTTGTTTATTCGTATTACCACGATGGCAAGATTAGCGAACCATATAATAGTTTTGTAATTCCGCTGGTACTTCTGCTTGCGATCTTAATGGTAACAAAGATTCGTTACAATGCGCTTCCAAAATTGAAAGATCGGAATTTGAGAGAAAAGATACTTTTGTTTTTCATCCTGCTTTTAACACTTATTCTCGCGCTTCTAACGGACGGTGCAATATTCTTTTATATCTTTCTTTCAATAGTTCTGTTCGGTATTTTGAGACATCTTTATTTTATCATATTTAATCATAACGACAATTCCTACCATATCAACGAAGAAATAAACTGAGGTAAAAATTGTTCAAGGCAACTGTTATTATTAAGAGAAGACAAACTATACTCGACCCGCAAGGCAAGGCAGCGGAACAGGGTGCTAAACTATTGGGATTCAATAACGTCAGTCAAACGAGAATCGGGAAGTATATTGAATTTTTGGTGAATACAGATAGCAAAGATTCAGCCGACAAAGAAGTGAAAGAATATTGTGAGAAACTGTTAAGCAATCCTATCATGGAAGATTTTGAATACAAACTGGAAAAGTTATGAGTAAAGTTAAGATTGGCGTTGTTTCATTCCCAGGTTCAAACTGTGATTACGATGCGTACTATGCCTCTAAAAATATTCTTAAATATGATACCGAATGGCTCTGGCATAAAGATAGAGACTTGAAAAACTCTGACGTAATTATTCTGCCGGGAGGTTTTTCGTACGGTGATTACCTGCGAACCGGGGCAATTGCAAAATTCTCCCCTATTATGGATTCCGTTTTGGATTTTGCTGCCAAAGGCGGCTTTGTGATGGGTGTCTGCAACGGTTTTCAAATTCTTCTTGAAACAGGACTTTTACCCGGCGTTATGATGAGAAATGAATCAATCAAATTTGTCTGCAAAGATATTTATTTGAAAGTAATTAACCGTGACACATTTTTTACAAACGAAATAAAAAAAAACACGATCAAAATACCGATCAAACACGGCGAAGGTAATTATTATGCCGATGAAGAAACCTTAAAAGAACTTGAAAAGAACAACCAGATCATTTTCAAATATTCTTCACGGGACGGAATCATCTCGGATGAATTCAATCCTAACGGATCAATAATGAACATTGCCGGTATATCGAATAAAGAAAAAAATATTTTAGGGTTGATGCCGCACCCGGAAAATGCGTGCGATCCTATCTTAGGAAAAACCGACGGTTCATTGATCTTTAAATCACTAGTTAAAAATATATTAACACAGATAGAGGTATAAAATGTTTGGCAACATAGGCGCCGGAGAAATAATATTAATAGTTTTAGCCATACTGGTTTTATTCGGAGCTAAAAAAATTCCCGAACTTGCTCAAGGTATCGGTAAGGGAATGAAAGAATTCAAGAAAGCATTGAAAGACGTAGAAGAAGATATAAAAGTATCCGATAAATCAGAAAGCACTTCTGAAAAGAAGTAATCTGTTTCTCCAGCTTTTATAAGGAAACTTTGGTTTGCCCGGTTATAAAAACTACTCTGAAAAATACGAACTGATCAAATCTGGCAGTCTTTCTCTAAAGGAAAATGTTCGGCACTTTTTAAACAAAATTGAAGAGCAGAAACATCTCAACGCTTTCAATTTCGTGTTTAAAGATTGTATTGATCAAGCCGATGCAATTGAAGAAAAAATTAAGAACGGCACTTCGGGAAAGTTAGCGGGAATGATCATTGCAATTAAGGATGTTCTTGCTATGAAAGACAAGCCGCTTACATGCTCATCCAATATTCTTAAAAATTTTGTCTCACTCTATAACGCTACTGCCGTAGAAAAACTGACTTCGGAAGACGCTATTATCATTGGCAAAACCAACTGTGATGAATTCGCAATGGGCTCATCGAATGAGAATTCTGCATTTGGTCCTGCCAGAAACCCGCATGATAATGAGAGAGTGCCGGGCGGATCAAGCGGAGGTTCTGCCGTTGCCGTTGCTGCCGGTTTATGTGATACGGCATTGGGTACAGATACCGGTGGTTCTATACGTCAGCCAGCTGCCTTCTGCGGTATTTACGGTTTGAAAACAACTTACGGACGTGTTTCAAGACACGGCTTGACCGCATACGCATCTTCCTTTGACACAATTGGATCATTTGGTAATAGTGTTGAAGATGTATCTATAGTACTTAATGTTATTGCCGGACATGACGAGAAAGACTCAACTTCTGCATCTGTTGAAATTGATGACTATTCCAATTTAGAAATACCCGATATAAAAAAATTTAAGATCGGACTCCCAAAAGAATATTTTGGAGAAGGATTGACAGCAGAGATTAGAGATTCAATTAATTCGGTCGTCAAAAAACTAGGGGCAAAAGGATTCACTATTGAAGAGATTTCCTTACCAATGACAGAATATGCAATCTCAACTTACTATATTTTAACAATGGCAGAAGCATCTTCTAATTTAGCAAGATTTGATGGCGCAAGATATGGTTTTCGATCTAAGAATAAAGGTGATTTAATTGATATGTATATTAATTCAAGGTCAGAGGGTTTTGGTCACGAAGTTAAAAATAGAATAATGCTTGGAACGTATGTTTTATCAGCCGGTTATTACGATGCTTATTACGCGAAAGCACAAAAAGTTAGAAGGCTTTTCAAAAATGATTTTGACAACGCGTTCAAACAAGTTGATGTTTTAATTACTCCTACGACACCGACTACAGCATTCAAGATTGGTGAGAAGTCAAATGATCCTTTGCAGATGTATCTGAACGATATCTATACAACCACAGCTAATCTTGCCGGAATTCCAGGATTAAATGTACCGATTGGAGAAGATAAGAACGGTTTACCGATCGGGATGCAGTTAATGGCAGATCAATTCCAGGAAAGAAAACTTTTACAATTAGCGTGTTTCATTCAAAAAGAAATTAACAGATGAATCTCTTCTCAATACTTTAATCATGCCTATTCAGAAAAGAGAGCTTTTCCCAAGTAATTTTCCCCATCCTTTCTTAATTTAGCTAAGTCAAATTTTGAAAACTTATATTGAGGAACAAAGATGAGTATTCTTCTCGACAAAAAAACTCGTGTTGTGGTTCAAGGAATTACAGGGAGCGAGGGTTCATTTCATACTAAACAAATGATTGAATACGGAACAAACGTTGTTGCCGGAGTAACGCCCCTGGTCGAGGCGGGGAAGAGGTTATTGGCATTCCCGTTTACAATACCGTTGCCGAAGCTGTCAAAGAAAAAAGGGCGAACGCTTCCGCTATTTTCGTTCCCCCACCTTTTGCAGCTGATGCAGTTCTCGAATCGGCAAACGCGGGAATTAAATTTATTGTCTGTATCACCGAAGGCATACCTGCAAGAGATATGGTAAAAGTATACAATAACATTAAAAGCAAGGGTGTTACACTTATTGGTCCAAACTGTCCAGGTGTTATTTCTCCGGGAAAAGCTAAGATTGGAATTATGCCCGGTTTTATTCACAAAAAAGGTAAAGTCGGTGTTGTATCCCGAAGCGGAACGTTGACTTACGAAGCAGTCAAGCAGTTATCCGACTTGAACATCGGTCAATCAACTTGTGTTGGAATCGGCGGCGATCCGGTTATCGGCTCGAGATTTATCGACATAATCAAATTATTCAACGACGACCCAAATACCGAAGGCATTGTAATGATTGGCGAGATCGGCGGTTCGGCTGAAGAAGAAGCAGCACAATTCGTTAAGAAAAATGTAAAGAAACCGGTTGTTGGTTTTATTGCCGGACGGACTGCACCTCCGGGACGAAGAATGGGTCATGCCGGGGCTATTATATCCGGCGGCAAAGGAACCGCTGCAGAAAAGATGGCAGCACTTCGTAAAGTCGGTATCCATGTAGTTGAAAGCCCGGCGGAGATCGGTATAACAATGAAAAAGGCGTTAGACAAAATAAAGACTAAAACCTCTCGGAATCGACCACTTCGTGGGAAGAAAACCGTTTCGAAAAAAACAAAAAAAGCAGGCGCCAAGAAAGTTGTGAAATCAAAAAAGTCAGTTAAAGGTAAAAAAAGAAAATAAAGTTTTGGAGGAAACTTGAACAATAGAACATTAGCCATTCTCAAACCGGATTGTGTTAAGAAAAACTTGATTGGACAGGTAGTTGCAAAAATAACCGAAGCCGGTTTCAAAATTATAGGGATGAAAATGGTCCGGCTCACTGAAGATTCCGCTAACAGATTTTATGAAATTCATAAAGGGAGACCGTACTTTGACGGTCTTATTAAATATATGATTTCGGGACCGTGTGTTCCGATCGCTTTGGAAAAAGAAAATGCGGTAGAAGATTTTAGAAATTTAATCGGGGCTACTGATCCTCAAAGTGCTGCTGAAGGAACGATACGTAAATTATATGCAGCGAGCACCCGGGAAAACATTGTTCACGGTTCGGATTCCAATGAAAACGCTGCGAAAGAAATAGATCATTTCTTTTCAAGAAAAGAATTGCTGGATATCAACGGATTTTAGACTCGCCTATTCGAAAGGGGACAAATTGAAAAATCTATTAATAATATTGTCAGCTGCGTTAATTCTTGTTTCATGCGGAAAGAAGAACGAAACGTCCAGCAGCAGCAAACAAACGTCTGTCGTAGAACAGGTTAAGGGGGATACGCTTCAACCGGTTGAATTAAAAAATAAGGATGTAACTCTTGCTTACAAATTTAAGATCGGCGATAAATTTCAATACCGGTTGACAAGATCAGTATTAACAGATGAGAGAATCGAAAGCGATACTACGATTAACAACCAGTATTCTCAAACGACAAGTTATGTATTCGACTTCTTGGTAAAAAAGAAAAACACAGACAGCACATATTCTATTGATGCAGTTATCAGCGACGTAAAGTTAAGCAGTACGTTTAATGGACAGAATATCACTTATCAATCTAATTCTAATTTGAGTCCGGACGATAAAAAAAGATTTATAGAATACGAAACCGTATATAATTCTCCTTTCGAAGTTGCCGTAACGGATAGGGGTATCGTTAAAGACATAAAAGGCTTGGATAAGATGGTCGATAAAATGGTTGTGATTCAAAATTCCAAACAAAAAATCAAAGAGAACGAGCGAAAACAACTTATCACTTATTTAAGGGATGCTGCAATAAAACCCGTTGCTCAATTGGTATTTAGAGTGATGCCGGGGAAAACCTTGGCAAAAGATTCGTCCTGGAATGAAAATTATGCAAACACTTTGGGCAATTTCGCTATTGATAACAAAGTTACATTTAAACTTACGGACTTCGTAAAAATAGAAAATAATACGGGTGCCAAGATTAATGCTTCACTTACTACAAGTCATTCGGGAGAAAGAACAGGAACGGAACAAGGCATTAATTATGAATTTGACGATCCTAAAATGAGCGGCGGCGGAACCATGATATTCGATATCGACAGAGGTCTGCTTCATAATTCCGAAACTTCCACTTACACGGAAATTAAAGTGAAAATGACCGGGATGGATCAGCAACAAAAAATGAGAACGACAACTCGATGGCAAAAATCCACTAACAAAAATATTGTCGAACTTCTTTAGCTTACCTTTTTATCAACAACTATTTTGGAACCTTCGACTTGCGTAACGATAATTGGGGTTCCATGCATCAAATAGTCCCCCTCGGTAACAACATCGACTCTTTTACCATTTATTATAGCTGCACCGGAAGGTCGCAGATCGGTAAGTGCAACTCCTTCGGTATTAATCAGGTTTTCAAAAGTCGGTCTTGAAGAATACCCGGACTTAAGAGAAATATTTGTCTGTAAAACTAACCTACTGAATATGCTGGACTTTGGTAAAATCTTCGAGAGGAGAAAAATGACGAAACCGGTAGCTACAAATGTCAAAGCCAATTGAATCAATGCTCTCGAAATGAAACTAAAATCTGTTAGATCGAAATCGGGTATCAAGCCGAGAAACAGACCGGTTATCATAAAAATAATGCCCAGTATACCGGCAATGCCAAAACCGGGAATCACAAAAATCTCGAGCAACAAGAGAATTACACCAATAACAAAAATTATAATTTCAAAAACAGAAGCAATTTGTAAAATGTAGCCCGAACCGAAGAAAAGAGCTAAAGCAATCAGAGCGGCAGTGCCGGGCAAACCCCAGCCGGGAGTTTTTATCTCGGTGAACAATCCAAGCAGACCGATCATGATAAGCAAAGAAGAAACTATGGGATTATTTAGAAACCTTACAACATCTTCAGCCCAATTCGATTTGACTTCGATTACATCAGCATCTCTATAACCATAAGTATCGAGAACGGAACTCAGCGATGGTAAAATTGTATCCGCTATCCCCCACTTCATCGCTTCTTCGTAAGTGTCGCCTTGCAATCTAGCCTCAACAGCTACGTC
>CAZRIQ010000094.1:0-7414 GCA_964600175.1 uncultured Melioribacter sp.
CTTAAATTCTTCTTTAATTTTTGCCAGAGTATTATAAATTCGCATCAATTCCTCTCAATTATGATAAAAAATATAGTCAAAGACCTCTCTTTTATCAAATATTTGGATTTTCTAATGTGGTACAATATTGGATATTAGGCCTTAAAGTGATGTTCTCCTATTTTAGACTTTGACATCTTGGTATTTTTTTTTAAGTTTCTTAGAAAAAATGGAAAAAGTAAGTCAAATATCCGATTATCTCAAAACTATTAAAAAGAAGTTAATCTTAATAATATTCTAATGTATGGAGGAGTTGTATGTTAAAAAGACTCACAGCATCAATAATTACAATTCTGCTTCTTGTTTCGACTTCATATTCTCAAACATTAACGCTTCACACACACGGTATATCTCCAGGAGAAGCAGATTTGGATACAACCGATATTTTCAATGTTCGATATAATGGTTTGACAAATGTCGGTATTGGCACCAGAATGTATTTAGAAGCTACAATGACCGATGGTGTGTTAAATAATCCCGTATTCACTTTAACTGCCAAACCAACCGGATCTAATGCTATATTTGGAGATACACAAGTTCTTGACAGTTCCAATACTGTTATTGTATTCACACCCGACTTACGAGGAAAGTATGATGTTAAAGTAACCGACGGAAGTAACTCTGCAACTTTAACAATTAGTGCGGGAGTTTACCTCGGTGTTAAAGGCGGCGACCTTAGTTGCACTACATGTCATAATAACGATGATCCATATAAACCCTGGCGTTCTCATCTAATTGATAAATGGGAAGGAACTGGTCACGCTACTATGTTCCAAAGGGGTGTAGATGGGCTTGTAAGCAGCCATTATGGTCCAAGCTGCATTGAATGCCATACAACGGGTTATGATACTGATGCAGCTAATGACGGCTTTGACGATTTCACATTTGTATTTCCCACCACTCTTCAACCTGGCACTTATGATACGTTGGTTCAGAAATATCCCGATGCTATGTTGAGAGCCAATATCCAATGCGAAAGCTGCCACGGACCCGGAAGTGAACATTACGGTTATATAGAAAATTCCAGAATGGTAGCTTCAATGGATGTTGCGGTTTGTGCTTATTGCCACGACGATGGAAACCATCATATTTATCCTGAACAATGGAAATTGTCGAAACACGCTACGGGCGAAACTTTTGAAAGTGAAGGTGGAAATGCTTCTTGCGCAAGATGTCATAATGGATTTGGTTTCGTTCAATATGCAAGAAGTGAAACGATAAATCCAACTGAAATCGATCCAATAACCTGCGCATCCTGTCATAATCCTCACGATGCGACAAACCAACACCAACTCAGAAAACTGGATGTTACTTTGGCAAACGGTACTGTTGTAACAGACGGTGGGTTCGGAAAACTTTGTATGAACTGTCACCAAGCCCGCAGAGATGCTAATTCTTCGTACACAACTAAGCCAGCATCGCACTTTGGACCACATCATGGACCACAAGCAGATGTATTAAATGGAACAAACGTTGTTGTTTTCAATGGAGCTACATTGCTATCTTCAGGACACTTATCAGCCGTTGTTCCAGGTGGAGAAGCAAATGCATGTGTAAACTGCCATATGGCACCCGGAACAACAAATGAAGCAGGAAAAATGTTGAGTGGCGGGCATACTTTCGGTATGACTACCGCAGATGATGTTGATAATATGGCTGCTTGTGCCCAGTGTCATGGAAATACATTTGGTAATAGTTTTGAGGATGTTAATTTCTATTATGGCGGTACAGCAGACCTTGACGGTAATGGTGTAAATGAAGGATTACAAAATGAGGTTAAAGGACTAGTTGCAAAAATCAGAACATTATTACCCGCTCCAACTTCTTCAGATGATCCCGATAGTAGTTGGACATCTACTCAAATCCAAGCATTCTATAATGTAAAAGTGGTTGAAGAAGATAGGAGTTGGGGAATTCATAATCCTAAATTTATCGTATCTATGCTATTTAATACTTACCAAGAATTGGGCGGAGTCATATCAGGTGTAGATCAAGACGTTAATCTCCCAAACGAATATTCTTTATACCAAAATTATCCCAATCCTTTCAACCCGACTACAAATATTAAATTTGATTTGCCGACAAGTTCTCACGTAAAATTGACAATTTATGATTCTATCGGTAGAGAAGTTCAAACTCTTGTTAATTCTGATTTAAATGCCGGTGTTCATGTATTTACATGGAACGCAGGAAACCTTGCTTCCGGTATCTATCTCTACAGAATTGTAGCTGGAAATTATGTACAAGTAAATAAAATGTTACTGTTGAAGTAATTCACTATATGTCCTCCTTTTAAGACCCGGCTTAGCCCCCGGGTCTTTTTTTTGTCCACACGTTCGCAAGCATCCTTAACGTCAACTACAATTCTTACAATTATAACGTAAAATTAGTTGAGCCAAGTAAAAATCATTTACTTCAACTCATTAAGAAGTGATTCAAAATCTTCGGGAAGTTCGGAATCAAGAAAAACTTTTTCTTTAGAGTGCGGATGAATAAATCCAAGCGTTTTAGCGTGCAGCGCCTGGCGCTTCATTATTTCCAATAAATTTTCTACCCTGCTTTTCATCTTGGGAAGTTCGGAACCGTAAACAATTTTTCTTCCACCGTAGGTCGGATCGCCGAATACCGGATGATAAATATGCGACATGTGCACACGTATCTGGTGCGTTCTGCCGGTTTTCAATTTCAACTTTACAAGCGATGCAAATTCAAATTCTTCTATAACTTCATAAAAAGTATGGGCGTGTTTCCCTTCCGACTTATGAACCGTAAATACTTTCCTATCCTTATTACTCCTAGCGATATTACCAATTACCTCTCCCTTTGCATCTTTAAACTTTCCCCAGCAGACAGCCCAATATTCCCTATCAACGGTATGATTATAGAATTGCCGAGCTAACTGAGCATGAGTCCATTCATCCTTTGCAACAAGCAGCAAACCGCTTGTGTCTTTATCGATTCTATGAACAATTCCTGGTCTGCCGGGTTCATTGAGCTTACTCAATTTTTTCGAATGATGAAGAAGTGCATTTACAAGCGTTCCGCTGAAATTTCCAAGAGCCGGATGTGCAACCATTCCTGCAGGTTTATTCACAACCAAAAGGCAATCGTCCTCATAAACTATATCGAGCGGAATATCTTCAGGCTCGGTATTTTCAGGACGCGGTGTAAGCGGGATCGACAACTCGATAATTTCCCCCGGGGAAATGACATGATTCGCCTTGACTATTTTCCCATCAACAGTAACACAATTACCTTTGATCAACTTTTGAATTCTTGAACGAGAGGCATATTCAACAGAGTTTGCAAGAAATGTGTCTATCCGTTCTTTCTTTTTACCGGGAGGAATTTCAAAGTGTAACTTCTTTTCTGTTATTATTTTCGTCATCGTTCGATGAAGTTACTGATTGAACAAATTCTAAATTTTCTGTTTCTGAATTCTGTTCGGGATCAATTGCCAATTCATTCGAGGGAGTTTGAATGACAGGTACATCTTTCTTTTCGGTCGAATAGTTTTTGTAAAAAATTACAAGAAGAAGAACTCCGATTGTCACCGAAGCATCGGCTATATTGAATATAGGCCATCTCTGGTATGTATGACCGAACAAAGTAAAATCAAAAAAGTCAACGTTAAAAAAATCTACAACTTTTCCGTAGAAAATAGGAGCATACCCGTAAGCAATCCCGTAAAATGTTCTATCGATTAAATTGCCGACAGCCCCGCCGAAAATAAATGCGAGAGCAATTCTTAAACTTAATTTCTGGTCTCTAACCCTATATAAATAAATCAATATCCCGACACTTGCGGCGAGTGAAAAAAGCGAGAGAAACAATTTTGATGTATTACCAACATCTATACCGAACGCCATACCGGGGTTTTCAACATACGTAATCTTAAAGAAGTTACCTATAACATTAATGCTATCGCCGTAGAACATCCCGACTGCCTTTATATTAAGTATAGGTATAGTTCCGCCTTTTACCAGAAATTTGGTAACTTGGTCTCCAACTACAATAAATAATGTAACGAATAATACACCCAATCTCTATCTCGCTTAAATATGACTTTACTTCATATTCTGTTTTACTTGTAGACAATGTTGTGTATGAGGAACAGCAATCAACCTATCTCTTGGAACAAGCGGGCATGTAGGACAAAGATTTTGCGGCTCGTCAATACATTCAATACAGATCCCGTAAGTGCCGTTATCGATCCTTTGTAGAGCATCATCAAGGTAGCCTAAAAATTTGTTCTCTCTTTGTGCCCACAAGTAGAGTTTTTCCCTTTCCATCGCATCGGTTCCCTGTTCAGCCATATGAAGCGAATACGGTGAATTCTCGTTGATATACTCACCCGTCGTAGGATCCATCATCTGATCCTTCAAAGCCTGAAGCTGCTCGATTATCTCATTCCGCTTTTCCAAAATAATCTTCTTAAAATCTTCAAGTTCTCTTTTGCCGTACCCATGAATCTTTCTAACCTTTTTAGTCGGAGATATTACCTCAACAGGCTGATGCTTACGGGATGTTGCCTTTTTCGTTTTTGTACTCTTCGCAGTTGGCTTCTTTGTCTTTGAACTAACTTTTGTTTTCTTCTTCGAGCTAACTGCTTTTGATTTTGCAGTTTTTGTATTTGTTTTCTTCGCTGTTTTTTTAACTGTTTTCTTAGCCATAATGCCTCCGGTTAAGCAATTTCTATTTTTTTAATTTCTCAATAACGATACTGCAAGTATAATCACCAATCTCCCACTCCTGTCTATAACCGTCTTCATGCATACTGAAATTGATTGAGTCGGCTAAAGTTTCACTTGCAATATAATCTTTAAATTGATTTATAAAAGCACCCATTTTTTCATCACTTTGGATAAAGATATTTATTCGGTCTACAACATCTAAGCCGGAATCCTTGCGCATATTCTGTACCCTATTGACAAATTCCCTTGCATAACCTTCGGCAATTAAATCTTCACTCAGAGCCGTATCGAGTGCAACAGTTACACCTTCTTCCGATTCCACCATCCATCCCTCAATTTCATGACTCACAATTTCAATCTCTTCCCTGTCTATCGTCAGATTAGTGTCTTCTACAATTATGTCAAGTTTGCCTTCTTTTTCCAAAATAGAGATTTCTGCTTTTCCGAAATTCTTAATTGCATTGGTCAAAGGTTTAACAAGTTTTCCGTACTTTGGACCGATTAACTTGAAATTAGGTTTTGCAGATTTGTTCACAATCGACGAATCGTCTTCCAGCACGATAAGTTCTTTTATGTTAACTTCTTCAAGAATAACATCTTTCATTTTTTCAACGGCTGACCTTTTATTTTTATCTATGGCGACCATCATTTTCAGCAAAGGCTGTCTAACTTTCAAATTGGATTTAGCCCGCATAGCACGGGTCAGATACACAACTCTCTGAGCAACGTCCATTTTTTCTTCGAGTTCCGTATCGAAGTAAGACGGTGATGGAAATTCACATAGATGAACCGACTCGAACGATTCTTTCTTCGTTATCGTATTCAAATTCTGATATAATTCCTCGGAAATAAAAGGTGCAAAAGGAGAAGTTAATTTTGCAACGGTAAGTAAACATTCATATAAAGTTTGATATGCCGAATATTTATTTCTGTTTATTTCCGATTTCCAAAATCTTCGCCGGCTTCTTCTAACGTACCAATTGGAAAGCTGATCGATCGTAAACGATGCAACCAATCTTGCAGCTTTCGTAACATCGTAGTTATCCATCAACTCTTCATACTCTTTCACAAGAGAACTAAGCTTGGAAATAATCCATCTATCTATTTCCGGTCTCTCACTGTATGGAATTAATTCATTGCTGAAATCGAAATTGTCAATATTAGCATAAAGGGCAAAGAACGAATATGTATTTACAAGTGTTCCAAAAAATTTTCTCTGTACTTCGAGAACGCCATCTTCGTCAAACAATGTGGGCTTCCAGGGAGGACTCGTCGTAACAAGATACCATCTCGTCGAATCGGCACCATATTTATCAATAAGAGTAAACGGATCGACTGTGTTCCCTCTTGATTTGGACATCTTGAATCCCTTCTTGTCCAGAATCAATTCATTTACAATCAGACTCTTATAGGAAACGCTATCGAACAGCATTGTACTAATTGCATGCAAAGTATAAAACCATCCGCGTGTTTGATCGATTCCCTCGCATATAAAATCCGCCGGGAAATTGCCTTTGAATTTCTCCCGGTTTTCAAACGGGTAGTGGAATTGCGCAAAAGGCATTGAGCCGCTGTCAAACCAAACGTCAATCAATTCCGGCGTGCGTTTAAAAACTTTGCCATCCTTTTCAAACAAAACCCGATCGACAAAAGGTTTATGAAGATCAATTTCACTTTCCGGTAAATCCTTTACAAAAATCTTCTTGCCGTTTTCCTGAATAAACCCGCCCTTTAATTCGGCTATTGAACCGACTGAAAACATATCACCGTCTTCACTCAGCCATATAGGAAGTGGCGTTCCCCAATATCGGTCACGTGAAAGTGACCAGTCCTTATTTTCTTCCAGCCAGTTGCCGAATCTTCCCAAACCTACTTCAGGCGGATTCCAGTTTATCGTGTTGTTCAGCTCAATCATTCTCTTAGCGTAATCTGTTGTACGGATGTACCAACTATCTCTTGCATAATAGATCAACGGATTATCGCACCGCCAACAATGAGGATACGAGTGAATATAATCGGTTGTAGCCCTGTAAATTAAACCACGCTGTTTAAGATTTCTCACGATATCCGGATCGGCACCTTTTTCTTCATGCGTAGCGAACTTAATATTTTTTACAGTTCTTCCGGCAAAGTCAGTTACTTCATCAACAAACCTTCCGTTTTTAGCAACGGGCTGAAGGAAAGGCAAGTCATATTTTTTGCCGACTTCATAGTCATCGGCACCGAATGCAGGCGCAATATGAACTACACCGGAACCGTCTTCGGTACTTACAAACGCACCGGGAATAATGTACCAACCTCTTTTAGTTACCGGTATATAAGAGAACAACGGCTCATACTCGCGATCAAGTAGATCGCTACCTTTCAACTCTTCTAAAATTTTGTATTCTTCTTTTATAACAGACAACCGTGCTTTCGCAAGATAAAGAACGCCGTGTCCTTCTACTTCAGCTTTTACATAATCAACTTCTGGATTTACCGCGAGAGCAACGTTGGAAATTAATGTCCATGGAGTCGTCGTCCAAACAAGCACATATGCATCTTCATCTTTTAGTTTGAACTTTATATAAACATTCGGATCTTGAACGTCATCGTAACCAAGTGCAAGCTCGTGAGACGATAACGGTGTTTCGCAGTGTGGACATTGCGGAACGATTTTAAAACCTTTATAGATTATTCCT
>CAZRIQ010000095.1:0-7402 GCA_964600175.1 uncultured Melioribacter sp.
ACTTCAGCAAAAATTACAAAATATCTTCTAAGGTTATTAATCCGGAGGATTACAAAAATGGACGTTAAACAACTAATTAACCGTAACGATCCGGAGAATCAATTCGACGTTTTAAAGAAATCGTATGCTCAAATTGAAAACGCATGGAATAACAATTTTGATTTTTCAGAAATCGATAAGTCGAAAATCAAAAATATTGTTTTGACAGGCTTAGGAGGTTCCGCCATAGGCGGTGAACTTCTGCAGAATTTTTTAAGAAGCGAATTAAAATACCCGTACCAGGTTGTACGAAATTACGGTCTGCCAGGTTATGCAAACGAAGAAACTTTAATAATTGCATCTTCATACAGCGGAAATACCGAAGAGACGCTTTCATGTGCAAATGAAGCTGTAAAGAGGAAATGTCAGGTAGTTTGCATTACTACCGGAGGTAAACTTGAAACGTTTGCAAAACAACATAATCTGCCCGTAGCAAAACTTTTACCCGGTTTTCAGCCGAGATATGCCCTATGGATAAATTTTTTTACATTGCTAAAAATTATACAATCAATAAAATTGATTCCCGAACAAGACAAAATTGTTGAACAGACAATCCAATTGTTGAAATCAAAAGGAGATGAATATTCACAGAATTCAAACAAAGCTTTCGAGTTTGCAGAAAAACTAACAGGCTTTATACCGGTAATTTATTCTGCTTCGGATACTACCTCGGCGGCGGGCACAAGATTAAAGGGACAGTTTAATGAAAATTCCAAGATACATGCATTCTATAACTTTTTGCCTGAACAAAACCATAACGAGATTATCGGGTGGGAAACTTTTTCCGAAAAACAGTTTAATGCAAAGGTTATAAATATTTTGGATGACGAATATCATCCACAGATAAAGAAACGGTTTGAAATAATAAGCGATTTAATTTCGAAAGCGGGGGCTGAAGTTTTAACAATTAAAAGCAATTTGCATGATTTCAAACTCAGGTTGATGGATAATATTTATTTCGGAGATTGGGTTACATATTATCTTGCAATTATTCGAAATCAAAACCCGACTTCGATTAAAAATATTAATTATCTCAAGGAACATCTTTGAGCAATAAAGTTCACAAATACTTCCTCATTATATTTTTTTTCATATCGGGATATTCAAACGCACAATTCTATTTTTTCGGAAGAAATAAAGTCCGGTATGAAAAATTTGATTGGAAAGTTTTACGGACAGAACACTTCGATATTTTTTACTATGATGATTTTGGCGAGATGGCCGAGGTTGGTGCTAAGTTTGCGGAAGAAGCATTTGATGAATACAAAGTTAAATTCAACAATTACATTTCGAGAAGAATTCCCCTAATTTTCTATAACACTCACATCCAATTTGAACAAACAAATATAACACCGGGATTTATTCCAGAAGGTGTAGGTGGATTTTTTGAATTTCTAAAAGGCCGAGTCGTAATTCCTTACCTCGGATCGATTGAACAGTTCAAACATGTTATAAGGCATGAGCTCGTGCATGTTTTTATGTCGAACAAAATCTATAATGTTTTGGTCGATCACAGAGTTCCGAGAGATAGAACGCCGCCGTTGTGGTTTACAGAGGGCTTGGCAGAATTCTGGTCCTTTAAGGGTGATACACAATCTGAAATGATTATGCGGGATGCTGTGTTGAACGGTTACTTTGTTGATTATGAAAACCTGCCTTCAATCAACGGCACTTACTTAATGTACAAAGAAGGGGAGTACTTTTTAAAGTTCATTGCTAATGAGTATGGTGAAGAGAAGATACTTTTACTAATAGAAAAATTCTGGCGTTTTAGAAGTTTTGAAAAAGATATTGAATTCACACTCGGAGATAAAATTGAAAACATAAACAACAAGTGGGTCTTTTCGTTAAAGCAGAAATATTTCCCGCTCTATAAAAATGATTATCCAATTTCCATTAAAGCTGTTAAGCTGACGGATTTCGGCTATAATTTTGCACCGCGCTTTTATTCAAATGATTCAACGAAGGAAATTTATTTTGTAGGCAACAGGAACGGTTACACATCTGTTTATAAAATGAAGTATGATCCAACGGCAGAAGAATACGTAGAACCTAAGATCGTTATCCAGGGAGAGAAAGATGCAATGTTCGAAACTTTTCATTTGCTGGATAATTCTATAGACGTATCTAAGAACGGACTGATTGCTTTCGTCACAAAGTCTCTTGGTAAAGATGTAATTCATGTCTATTCCATTACGCAGAAAGAATTAATTGATACATATCGTTTCGATGATCTAATCTCGATCCGCTCACTGTCATTTTCAAACGAAGGGACAAAAATTGTTTTCAGTGCAACAGATAAAAAAGGTTTTGTAGATATTTTTATTTATGACATGACAAATCAAAAATTGGAGAGACTTACCAACGACTACTACTCCGACATCGATCCTATTTTCAATAAAGATGAAACTTCCGTGATCTTTTGTTCAGATCGAACCGGGGGCATATTCAAACAAAAGCAGAATCTTTTTGAATATAATTTAGCAACGAAGGATATTAAATATCTCACGTATGAAGACGGTAATATTAGTACGCCTCACTTCTCGCCGGATTTCAAAAAACTCTATTTCACTAGCGATTACGACGGTGTCTTTAACATTTGGGAATTGAATTATGCGAATTCGAAGCCGTCGGGAATGACGCAATTGACAAAGTTTGTAACAAGCGCTTACGATTTCTCATTTGTCGATAATACAAAAATTGTAACAGCCGGTTTTGAAAAGTATTCGTTTCAATTTTACTCGCTGGACTTTAACAATATTCCCGATACTTCGAAAAAGTTCGTCGCCTTTGATTTTACACAAACAGGCACTAAATGGAGTACTGACAGGTTGGTCCTTGCCTCCGAGTTCGAAAAAGTCAAATATGAAAAACAATATTCACTCGATTATGCAATCAGCCAATTAATTACCGATCCGGTATATGGAACAAGGGGAGGTGCGTTATTTTTGCTAAGCGACTTGATGAGTGACGATAATTTCGTTTTTTACATATACAACACCGCCGAAGTACAAAGTGATATTCTAAAAAACTTCAACGTTGCTATCTCGAGGATTAATCTGCAGAAAAGATCGAATTACGGGTACGGCATTTTTCATTATGCAGGCAGAAGGTATGATATAAGGGAGTCGGATGAATATTTCTATGAAAGAGTATTCGGCGGCTACTTCGAACTGTTCTATCCTTTCTCAAGCTTTGATAGAATTGAAACGAACGTTAGTCTTGCAAACTCCGATAAACAGCTTGTAGGAGATGCAATAACGAGAAAATCTCTGCTTCTCAGCAATTCTTTGTCGTTTGTTCACGATAATTCCATTTGGGGACCGACCGGACCGTTGGATGGCGATAGATTCCGCATTTTACTTGGTTACACGGGGGACATTAAATACAGCAATGTGAATTACTATTCGTTCATTTTAGATTACCGCAAATATATCCGGCTTGGTTTGCGAACCGCTATTGCAACAAGACTTGCGTTGTTTGTGAATCACGGTAAAAACGCGAGAAGATATTTTGCGGGCGGCAGTTGGGATCTGCGCGGCTGGCCAAGATTTGGCATTAGAGGTGAAAAACTCTGGCTCTCATCGGTCGAACTGAGATTTCCTTTAATAGACCAGTTGATTATAAAATTCCCGATTGTCGGTTTGGGATTTTTTAACATCCGTGGGGCTGCATTTATGGATGCCGGAAGTGCTTGGGATACTTATTACAAACAAACCCTGGGAAGCATTGGGATGGGAATTAGAATTAATTTTCTGAACGCAATTGTTTTCCGTTACGATATCGGCAAAAAGATTGAAAACAATTTTTCACGTTTTCAGCCAAAACTTTTTTATCAATTTTTCTTTGGATACGACTTTTGAAAAAAACAATTTACATGATTATCATTTTGCTTGTTGTGGTATTTTTAAAATGTAGAAGTCCGATTTTTATAAGGGATTTTATACCGAATGGACCAGGATTTACGGTTTACTGCGGAAATTATGAGAGAAACTTTTTTGTAAATCAAAATATCGATACGACGTGGACAAAATTTTGGGATGTTGAGACACACGGAAGCCAGCAGAATTCTTCAATAATAATTTACGATAAATATTTATTTGTTTCGGATCTCAGCGGAAGAGTTTTTGCATACAATAATGAAACCGGTAAAGAAATCGGTGTCGAAAAATATTCCGGCGCCATACCTGTCAACCCAATTATTAACAATATGAATCTGATCTTTATCCTAAACGATTCGGATGAAAAGTATTCGACACTTATTTTTTACGATGTAAGTGTACGAAGAGTTTTAAACAAGTTGGAAATAAAGGGAAGTGTTCATAACGAAATGATAAAAATTCAGGACGGAATAATCATTCTTACGGACCAGGGAGACATAAATAAAATTTCGTTCGGTGGTTATAATGAATGGTCTATTAAAACAGATGTACTTACGATGTGTACACCTTCACTGGAAAATGATCATTTGATTTTTGGAAATCAGAAAGGTGAAATAATTTCGATAGATGTTGTGAATAAAAAAATCAATTACAGAAAAAAAATATCTTCCGGGTTTGAAAGTGGAGTTTCAATAAAAAACGACAAAGGCTTCATTGGGGATAACGACGGTGTTATCTACTGCTTCGATACACAAAACGGAAAAGTGATTTGGGAAAAGAAGACTGGGCATAAAATAAAAACTATCCCGGTATTAAATGAAAGGGATGTATTCGTTGAAAATCTATTTGGAGATATTTTTTCGTTTGGTCAAACCGACGGCAAACTGAATTGGAAAACAGAAGCAAACGGTGTAATCAATGTAACTCCGTTACTAACAAAAAATTATCTGCTCCAACCGAATCAAGACAAAAGACTTGATATTGTTGATGTTTCAAACGGGAGAATTGTCAAAACCGTTTGGTATGATCGAATGGTGAAAACCACACCTGTTTTTTACAAAAACATATTATATATCGGAGTTGATAGAGGCATTGTGAATGCTTATAAAGTCAAAACATATTAGAAGATTATTTTTCTTAATCATTCTTACTGTTGTCGGATTATTCAATCAATATTATGCACAGGATTGCACTTCTGATATCCAAATTACAACAAACTCAGACTCGGCTCTGATAATTGTAAATAACAAATTAGTCGGGAAAGGGAATGTTAATCTAGAACTAAGAAAAGGGGATTATGAGATATTGATCAAGGCATCTGACGATTCTTGGAATGCACCATATACTTTGGACAGTTTGTTTATCAACGATTGCGGAATTTCAAAGAACTTAAAATATAATCTGAATCAAAAAGTATTTATTGATTCCGATCCCCAAGATGCAGCAATTATAGAAGACAGTAATATTGTTGCATACACACCGGCATGGATTCCAAACTCCTATAATAAAATTGAATTGAACAAACAAAACTATTCTAATAAAGAAATATCACTTAAAGAATTGAGAGCGAACGTACATGTAAGTATGGATTTCACCGGTGTAGAAAAACATGATGAAAACTTTTTTGAGTCGACTTGGTTCAAAGTGCTTCTTGGAAGTGCGGCTGCACTCGGTGCCGTTACGGCATACTTCAAGGTAAAAGCTGATAATAAATACGACGAATATCTTCGCACAAGAGATTCTTCTATTCTAGACGAAGTAAATAGATTTGATCTGTATAGCGGGACGGCTTTTACCGTTCTTCAATTGAATTTTGGTTATTTGATTTACCGTTTTCTCAAGGCTCAATGAGCATCGAGCCAATTACTGCCCATTCCAATATCTACTATTACCGGCACCTCCAGCGGCAACGCATTTTCCATTAACTTTTTGATGATAGGTTTTAAATCGTCGATCTCATCT
Organism: uncultured Melioribacter sp.; assembly: GCA_964600175.1. Taxonomy (GTDB): domain Bacteria; phylum Bacteroidota; class Ignavibacteria; order Ignavibacteriales; family Melioribacteraceae; genus Pyranulibacter. The sequence continues at coordinate 5,883 of CAZRIQ010000095.1, forward strand.
TTATGCGCATCGAAAACCAATTCGTCATGAACTTGAAGAATCATCTTCGATTTGAATTTTTTCTTTTCAAATTCTTTGTAAATAGAAATCATTGCCAGTTTAATCATATCTGCCGCCGAACCTTGGATAGGCATATTTATAGCAACACGTTCTTCAAATTGTCTCACGACCCTGTTGTTGCTGTTTATATTTTTTAAGTATCTTCTTCTGCCTAAAAGTGTTTCGGCAAAACCTTTCTCCTTAGCTTTGCTAATCGAATCATCCATAAAACTTTTAACATTCTTGAACGTATTGAAGTATGTGTCTATAATTTCCTTAGCATGTGTTTGAGTTATTCCAAGTCTCGATTTTAATCCGAATGGACCAAGACCGTAAAGAATTCCAAAGTTCACTTCCTTGGCTTTTCTTCTCATGTCGCTTGTAACTTCATCCGGCGTTACCTGGAAAACAAGTGCGGCTGTACTTCTGTGAATATCCTGACCGGATTGGAAAGCTTCGATCAAATTCTTATCGCTGCAAATGCTTGCCATAATTCTTAGTTCGATCTGGCTGTAATCGGCACTCAAGATTAAATAATTTTTATCGCGGGGAACAAAGGCTTTTCTAATTTCCTTCCCAAGGTCCGTTCTAATAGGAATGTTTTGAAGATTCGGGTCGTTGCTTGAAAGTCTTCCGGTTGAAGCTACAGTCTGGTTGAATGAAGTATGCACCCTGCCGGTTTTGAGATTAATTAATTTCGGAAGCGCATCCGCATAAGTAGTTTTTAGTTTTGAAACTTGTCTGTAATCCAATATAACATCTATTATTGGATGTTCACCTTTCAGGAATTCCAATGAACGGGCATCCGTTGAAAAGCCGGTTTTCGTCTTAGATGTTTTAGTAAGCTTGAGTTTATCAAATAAGATTTTTTGAAGTTGCTGCGTTGAGTTGATATTAAAGGTCTCATCCGCGTGTCTGTAAATTTCATCAGTGTAATATTCCAGACGGCTCTGCAGTTCATCGCTGAAGTCTTTCAAAGATTTTCTATCAATATTAACTCCCGTTCTTTCCATATCTTCAAGAACATTTATCAAAGGGAATTCCACGTCGAAAGCGAGTTTTGTTAGATCTTCTTTCTCTAGCTCTTTTAATAATTTCTCATATAACCGGAAAGTTACATCGGCATCTTCACTCGAATAGTTTGACAATAGCTCTGCATCGACTTCAAAAATCTTTTCCGGATCTTTCTTAGTTCCAATTAAATCCGAAAGGGGAATAGGTTTATAGTTTAAATATTTCTCAGAAAGACTATCCATACCATGTTTCTGATCCGGGTCCAATACGTAGCTTGCAAGCATAGTATCGAAATAGAAATTTGCTACATTAATTTTGTAACTACGCAAGATGGAGATATCGTACTTACCGTTCTGACATACTTTCTTAATTTTCTTGTCCTCGAATAAATTCTTAAAAAGCTTTACGAAATCGTCTATCGGAAGTCGGTCCGATAAATTATCTGTAAAAAGTCCGGTAGAGTCTTT
>CAZRIQ010000096.1:0-7390 GCA_964600175.1 uncultured Melioribacter sp.
AATCATTGCTAATTTCCCGGATAAGCTTACCGATCAACAAAAACTTCCCGATCATTTGGATGAGTTAGGCAAACTAGCAAAGACACCAGAGGCAAACATTATTAAACTCCCGAACATAAGCGCTTCAATCCCGCAGCTTCAAGCAGCAATTAAAGAACTGCAGGAAAATGGCTACGACATTCCTGATTATCCTGAAGAACCGAAAACAGATGAAGAAAAAGCGCTTCAAAAAAGATTTGCAAAAGTTTTGGGCTCGGCTGTGAACCCGGTGTTGAGAGAAGGCAACTCTGATAGAAGACCGGCTGCATCGGTAAAAGAGTTTGCAAAAAAACATCCTCATAAAATGATGAAACCCTGGCCGAAATCCGGATCGAAAGCAAGAGTTACTCATATGACCGAAAAAGATTTTTACGGATTGGAAAAGTCTGTAACAATGAAAGAATCATGCGATGTAAGAATTGAATTCGTAAATAAAAACGGCAAAGTTGAAGTGCTCAAAGAAAAATTGTCATTGCTAAAAGGCGAGGTTCTCGATGCAACCGTAATGAACGTTGCCGCACTCAGAAAATTTTATGCGGAACAAATTGAAGAAGCTAAAAAAGACGGTATACTTCTTTCGCTTCACCTTAAAGCTACAATGATGAAAGTTTCAGACCCGGTTATGTTTGGTCATGCGGTTTCCGTCTATTACAAAGAAGCACTAGATAAACATGCGGATACACTTAAAGAGATCGGGGCAAATGTTAATAACGGACTCGCAGACATACTCGAAAAATTGAGCAAACTTCCCGCAGACAAAGCAGCAGAAATTGAATCTGACATCAACAAAGTTTATGAAACCCAGCCCGCACTTGCAATGGTCGATTCACGAAACGGCGTCACAAATCTGCATAGACCGAATAATATTATTGTCGATGCATCGATGCCGAATGTTGTACGCGACGGCGGAAAAATGTGGAATAAAAACGACGAACTGCAGGACGTTATTGCTATGGTGCCGGATAGATGTTATGCAACTATGTACGGCGTAATTCTCGAAGACGCAAAAAAGAGCGGGCAGTTTGATCCGGCAACAATGGGCGACGTTAGCAATGTCGGACTAATGGCACAGAAAGCCGAAGAGTACGGCTCACACGATAAGACTTTTATGGCTCCGGCTGAAGGAACAATGAGAGCTGTCAAAACAAATGGTGAAGTAATTCTTGAGCAGGGTGTTGAAACCGGTGATATTTTCAGAATGTGCCAGGCAAAAGACGAACCGATTAAAGATTGGGTTAGACTTGCAGTGCGAAGGGCAAAAGCTTCCGGTTCTCCCGCAATATTCTGGCTTGATGAAAACCGTGCACACGATGCCGAGATAATCAAAAAAGTAAAAGCATATTTACCCGAACACGATACAACCGGATTGGAAATTAAGATTCTTAAACCGGACGATGCGATGAAGTATTCTTTGGAGAGAGTTCGCAAAGGATTGGATACAATTTCCGTTACCGGCAACGTACTTCGTGATTACCTGACCGATCTTTTCCCGATTTTAGAACTGGGAACAAGTGCTCGTATGCTTTCGATTGTCCCTTTGTTGAACGGCGGAGGTTTGTTTGAAACAGGTGCAGGCGGTTCGGCTCCCAAACACGTTCAGCAATTTTTGAAAGAAGGTCACTTGCGGTGGGATTCTTTGGGTGAGTACTGTGCTTTAGTTCCGTCACTCGAAATGGCAGCGGAGAAAACCGGTAATGCAAAAACGAAAATTATTGCCGAAGCTCTCGATAAAGCTGTCGGTAAATATTTGGAAAATGAAAAAACGCCGTCACGCAAAGTAAATGAAATAGACAACCGCGGCAGTTCGTTTTATCTTTCATTGTACTGGGCGGAAGCGCTTGCTGAGCAGGATAAAGATGCTGAGATGAAAAAACGTTTTGTCGAAGTCGCAAAAAAAATGAAAGAGAACGAAGCAAAAATAAACGAAGAACTTCTCGCAGTACAGGGTAAACCTGTTGATATCGGCGGTTACTATTATCCCGATCCTAAATTAACCGAAAAGCAGATGCGCCCAAGTACAACGTTTAACACAATTATTGATTCGTTGTAATATTTCGTGAATGTTTATTTCATCCCTTCGGGGTTTATGATTGTTTGAATTACTTCTATGTGTCGGGACGACGTCCCGACCTATAATATTTGACACTTTTGGCAAAGCCATTCCTTCGGAACAGCGTTATCTTAAAGATTATTGTCCCTGAAAGGGACAAATATCTAAGTCAAGGGCAACGCCCTTGAACTGAGAAAATAAAAGAAAGTATTTACCCTGAAAGGGTTTCATAGTTCTTGTATCCAGAAACCAGAATCTAGAAACAAGTATCGAGAAATAAGTCATCGCCTCTAATTACCTAAGAATTTTTCTCCGACGTAAAATTCTATAATTGAATAAATTTTTATTTAACTTGTTCGTTGCAAATCATCTCCAAAATAAAGCTGGAGGAAAAATGATACCGCAACGGCACATCTTGAACCTAATCATTACATTTTTTTTACTTCTGCTAATTATAACATACTGCAGCGCTCCCGAAGCAAAACCGGTATTTAAGTATTCTAAAACCAAGGGGGATAACGAAATAATAACTAACGTAACAAACGCAAAGGGTGTTAATGTATTGAGCTATTCGATGAAAACCAAGTTAATCTCGACTTATAAGTATAATGCGTTCAATACCAGCCAGATTGAGGGAATATATGGCGAAGCATATGTCCCAATTGAATCCGGCAGGAAAATTCCAGTTGATACTTATTTCGAACTGGATGTTTACGAAAAGCCCGAGTATCAAAAAATTTCTACTAAGGAAGGAAAAACTCTTGGATATTACGGAGCTGTGGAATATAACCGGGCGATTTACGCTACCGAAAGGTTTGTTAGTAGTCTGCCGATAAAAGTATATTCGTTTGATGGAGAGAATATCGAACTGGAAAAGAATCCGGTTTCAGCCGAATATTATAAGGGTGAAAACGGCACAATCTTTCCGCATTCAGGCAGATTGAATCTGGTTTATACTAAAGGGCTCGATACTCTAATAGTTCTTCCGAGTAAAATAATTAAAGATTCGTTGGGTACGAGAGAAGTCGGATTTACAGCGATCAAACTTGACGGAGTTAACGATATACTTCCATTCATAAAAGATATAGATAAAAAAGAACAAACTATTTATGACAAAATTCCTTCATTCGCCGAAAACGATTTTAAAATACTGGCAGTGGAAGAGTAAATCAGTAAAATGATTTAAAGAAAAATACCGTCTAATCAATTTTCGACCTCACCCTGTGCCCTCGATATTATTTGCTCGCCTCACTCCGTTCGTCGGAGTGGGTTGAAGTTTAACAATCTCTGGCGACGGGTTCGGAATGACAGAATGCAAAATTCGGATTGAAGGGTGTTAGCAGTAAAAGGAATATCTTGTTTATTTTTTATGTTGTTCTGAATTATATATTCCCGTCGGCTTCAGCCGACGGATGGGAAAACAAAAAATATTTTGGTTTTAGCCGCATTCATTTTTTTATGCGGCTGAAGCCTTTTTGTCTTTTTTGATTATTTAAGCCGTTCGCTAAAGCGAACGGGAATTTAAAACTGCTTTTAGATTCTCACATGATGGAAGCAATTATGCGGAGTCAAATTTCGGATTGACTAGTATCCAGTAACGTGAAACAAGTATCAAGCCTGCTCGGCGAAGCAGAGCGAAGACGAGAAAAAAGTCATCACCTCTTAATTACTTAAGAATTTTCTTCCCGCCGCATAATTCCGATTGACATTACTTTGAAGTTCCGGTAATTTCAAATGAAAAAATTGCAGATGGAAATTGATTGAAGAAAAGGTCATTATCTGACATAGAGTAGTTATTATACGAGTCGATTATTTGGTTCAGTTAACTATAAGAAGCATAGCAATAAAATCATGTCCACTATATTGTAAATTATGACAAAGAAATACTTATCAAATTTATTCAAGACGTATCAAAAAGGTGACGCAAGAGAAGAATCATATTATAAACATCTTGCGGATTATATTTCTTTTTTTTCCGAATCCCAAAGAAAAAAGAAAATTGATGTTACTATTCTGCCTAAAAAAACAGAAGCAGGAAATCCCGATTTCAGAATTTGGGACGGCAAACAAAAGATAATAGGTTACATCGAGGCAAAAGACTTAGGAGTTGACCTCGAAAGAATTGAAGATTCGGAACAACTTGAAAGATACTTATCAACTTTCCCGAATGTTATTTTAACAAATTTCACGGAGTTCCGATTATACAGAAACGGTGAAAGAATCGAAAAAATATCTATTACGCGCCCTTTTATTATTAAAAAACTTTCAACAGTTCCGCCGCTTGAAAATGAAGATAAATTATTTGGACTGTTCGAAAGATTTTTAGACTATTCACTTCCCAAAACTTACACCGCAAAAACTCTTGCTGTTGAACTTGCCAAAAGGACAAAGTTTCTGAAAGATGAAATTGTAAGTGAGGAATTGAAAATCGGCACAAAATCAATTCACGGTTTTTATGATGCATTTAAAGAGTTTTTAATCGCCGGAATAAATGAAGATGAATTTGCCGATCTTTATTCACAAACAATTACTTACGGTTTATTCGCTGCCCGACTTCGGGCGGAAAAGAATTTTAACAGAAAACTTGCTTATTCATACATTCCCAAATCCATCGGAATTGTTCGGGATGTTTTCAAATTTATGTCTTTGGTAGACTTACCGCCGCAGATGGAAATAATTATTGATGATATTGCCGAGGTTCTTTCAGTTGCAGATGCAAAGAAGATTCTCAATAAATACTATCACGAAGGTAAAGGAAGCGATCCGGTTTTACATTTTTATGAAACATTTCTTTCAGTTTATGATCCTAGAACAAGGGAAAAACGGGGAGTTTATTACACTCCCGAACCTGTTGTTTCCTTCATCGTTCGCTCGCTGCATCAAATTCTTAAAGATAAATTTAATATTTCGGATGGGCTTGCTTCTAAAAATGTAACACTTCTCGATCCAGCCGGCGGAACGCTCGGTTTTTTAGCAAAAGCAATTGAAACAGCAGTTGAAGAATTTGAAAGCAAATACGGCAAAGGTGCGGTAAAAACATTTCTTAGGGACCAAATTCTTCAGAACTATTATTCATTTGAATTGATGATGGCTCCTTACGCAATCGGGCATATGAAAATGTCTTTTCTTCTGGAAGAACTTGGCTACAGGATGGAAGACGATGAGCGTGTAAAATATTATTTAACCAACACTCTTGAAATGAAAGAACTTGATGAGACCAAATTTCCCGGGATGTCCTCTCTTTCTCACGAAAGTCACGAAGCCGGAAAAGTTAAAAAGCAAGTTCCTATTCTAGTAATTCTTGGCAATCCTCCTTATTCAGGGCATTCTTCGAATACCGGTAAATGGATTTCTGATGTAATTAAAGAATATTACCAAGTCGATGGGAAACCGCTTGGCGAAAAAAATCCTAAATGGCTTCAAGATGATTATGTAAAATTTATCCGCTTTTCCCAGTGGAAAATTGACCAGGCGGGTGAAGGCATATTAGGATTTATTACTAATCACAGTTATCTCGATAATCCCACATTCAGAGGAATGCGTCAATCTTTGATGAACAGCTTTGATGAAATTTTTATCCTCGATTTACACGGTAACAGCTTAAAGAAAGAAAAAGCGCCGGACCTGCCTGCGCCGCGCCCAGGATTATTTTGGGTTTATGTACTGAAATGCAATGATCAGACTTTCTATATCGGGCAAACAGATAATATTAGACGTAGATTTAACGAACATTTAAAAGGACAGGTTTCTTGGACTAAATCAAGGATTCCAATAGAAATAATACACTTAGAAGAATTTAATTGCAGAAAAGAATCTGTTGAACGAGAAAAGTGGCTAAAGACCGGCTTTGGTCGAAAATGGTTAAAAAGAGAGTACAGGGCAGGACGACTTGCGCCGCGGCAGGCAGGCGGAAGTAAAGACGAAAATGTTTTTGATATTCAGCAAGGTGTAGCTATTGTATTTATGATAAAGTACAAAAAATAAGTTTTATGGAAGATTTTATGAGCACAAATAAAAATGATTCTTTAGCAATTTTCGAAACTTTTAGAATCCGCCGTCATTATGATGAAGAAAAAGAAGTATGGTATTTTTCTGTAATTGATATTGTTGCCGCGCTTACTGATCAAAGTAATTTTCAAGTTGCAAGAAAATATTGGAATAAACTCAAAGAAAGGCTAAAAAAAGAAGGGAATGAGTCGGTGACAAATTGTCACCAACTGAAATTACTTTCTACAGACGGTAAAAGATACGCTACCGATGTTGCCGATGTGGAAACAATTCTTCGTCTCGTTCAATCAGTACCAAGCAAAAAAGCTGAACCGATAAAACTTTGGCTTGCCAAAGTAGGCTATGAAAGATTGGACGAAATGAATAACCCGGAAAAAGCTTTAAACCGCTCCCGCGAGTATTGGCAAAAACACGGTAGAAGTGAAAAGTGGATTCAGCAAAGAATGTTGAGCCAGGAAACACGCAATAAACTTACAGATTATTGGGGTGAACACGGAGTTGAAAAGAAAGATGAATTCGCTATCCTTACAAATATTATTCATAAAGAGTGGAGCGATTTAACTGTAAAAGAACACAAAAATTTAAAGGGATTAAAGACTCAAAATCTGCGCGACCATATGAGCGAAGCTGAATTAATTTTTACTGCCCTGGCAGAACTTTCAACAAGACAAATTGCGGAAACTGAAAAAACAGAGGGCTTTGAAGAGAATAAAGTCCCGGCAAAAAAAGGCGGAAGGATTGCCAAAGATGCAAGAAAAGCTCTCGAACAAAAAACCGGGAAAAGCGTAATTACAGGTGAAAATTTTTTACCGCCGACAGTAACTAAAAAGTCAATTAAAAAGAAATAGAAAAGAACATGGCAAAAGTTTATCACTCCGAGATTTACGGATTAAGAGAAACCAAGTACGATTGGCTGAACAAGCATAACATTAAAAATGTTAAGTGGGATAGGATTGAACCGAATAGTGAATTTTATCTTTTTATTCCCCAAGATCAACGATTGCAAAAAAGCTATCAGTCTTATTCTAAAATAACGGAAATATTTCCGGTGAATAGTGTTGGAATAGTAACAGCTCGAGATGCTTTAACTATTGGATGGGGTGAAGATGAAATATGGAAACGTGTGCAAAATTTTGCGAGACTAGATAAGGAATTAGCAATACAAACATATCAACTTGGTAAGGATGCAAGAGATTGGAAAGTTGAATATGCACAAAAAGATTTAAAAGAAAATGGGGTAGATAAAAATCACGTAACCAAAATTTTATATCGCCCTTTCGATGTTCGATTTAC